>NZ_JAWJTF010000131.1:21989-22354 GCF_048836525.1 Nostoc sp. CALU 546 | reverse complement strand
CGTTTCTGTTGTTGTGTCTAATGTCTGCAAGGCGTTGGCACGAAAATCCTCATTCTGAATCGCCCTGGCAGCAGCAAGGGCTTCTGGTAAAACTTCTGGCAGTTTGTCAGCTAAGGCACTTAAGGCATTGGCACGAGGATACTCATCCTGAATCGCCCTGGCAGCAGCAAGGGCTTCTGGTAAAACTTCTGGCAGTTTGTCAGCTAAGGCACTTAAGGCATTGGCACGAAAATACTCATACTCATCCTGAATCGCCCTGGCAGCAGCAAGGACTTCTGGTAAAACTTCTGGCAGTTTGTCAGTTAAGGCACTCAAGGCTTCGGCACGAGGATACTCATCTTGAATCGCCCTGGCAGCGGCCTGGA
>NZ_JAWJTF010000131.1:0-21886 GCF_048836525.1 Nostoc sp. CALU 546 | reverse complement strand
GTTCTGGTAAAACTTCTGGCAGTTTGTCAGCTAAGGCACTTAAGGCACTGGCACGAAAATACTCATCTTGAATCGCCCTGGTAGCAACAAGGGCTTTTTGCAATGCTAATTCTTGAAGATTTGGTGGCAAATAATTGACTAGTTCTCTCAGCGAGTCGATTTTCTCTCGTGGTTCTGGTTTTTGCAGAGCATAAGCTAGTCCTTGTTCGGGAGTCCACATCTTGTTTTTGACCAACGCTACTAGCAGATTTGCTGGTAGATTAGCTGCCAAACTATTCATCGATGCAGTAATCAAAGCATAACGACACTGCAAGCCTAGTGTTGATTCAGCCCGATTCGCTTCTGCTAGTTCCCAGGCACGAGAAATATCTGTGATGTAACCGCCAGTTTGTGCCAATTGTTCTCGCACTTCGTACCAGCCATTGCTTCCAGTTGCCGACTCTTCCCGTAATAACTTGTGAATCTCTTCTAACTGTCCAGCTTTTTCCAAATGCCAAACTAAATACTGATGAATGTAACCATCATTGGGCAAGGTATGCCATAAACCATTCTCGGTTTTCTGCCGATATTTCTCCAACAAACCAGCGTGAGCATCAGCAAGGTTTAAACCCAACCCAGCCAAATCTCCTGGGCGCTTTAGCTCAGAGGGAGCAGTTAACAAATTACAAGCTAAATCGTGGAATAAGTCATGTAAGCGATAGGTAGGCATACCATCAGCAAGCGGTACTCCTGTTAATAGCAATGCTTTATTCCGTAAATATTGCAACATCTTGGCAGCATCACGCTTATCCATCTGCCACAGCGTTGCCGCCATCATCTTATTAATGTTGACATCCTCCGGCAATACCCCTAACCAAGAGAAATGCTGCTGCTTTTCTGGTGGCATTCTCTTGACACTCAAATTTAATGATGCGGTTAAACTCAGGCGTTTTAAACTAGCCTCATCAGTAATTTCTTCGGCTTCCGGTCGGTCAAAACTTGTTAATCTGGCTACTTCTTGCTGAATATCCGCCAACAGTTCATCCCAAGTCGTACCACAAACAACTTCGGCGGCTGCAAGTTCCAATGCTAGGGGAAGATAACCAACACCTTTGGCTAAATTTTCTGCTGAGTGACGTTCTGTGCCTGTAATCTCGCGTCTTAATTTCTTCGTCAGCAATTCCATTGCCTGGTGTGGTTTCATTATATCCAGACTGTAGATGCTGGCTGCTAAGGCATCTGCAATCAAACCTTCACGAGTAGTTACTAAAACTTGACAACGCGCCCCACCAAAATTAAATGCTCGTGCATCTTCGGTATTCCAAGCATCATCCACCACCAGCAACACAGCTTTGTCATAAAGCAGAGTCCGCAAATGCGAGGAAGTTGCTTCAACACTTGTAGGTTTAAAGCTATAGTCTGCTAATGCTTGCACCCAGCCACTAAGTAAAGAAAGGACATTGGGTTGTTGACCTAATGTTGCCCAAAGAATGCCATCACAAAAACGAGATTGTATTTCTGCATCATGGGCTAAAGCCGCAGCTAAAGTAGATTTGCCCACCGAACCCAAACCGTGAATCGCAGTAATTACCAAAGTGCGACTATCAGACGACGAACCATTTAAAAGACGAGTCTTTAAATCATCGCTGTATTCTGGGCGTTCTACAAAGTATGTGGGTAAAGGTGGCGCTTGAAACAGAGTAAGTTTTATTTGGGGTACAGTAGCAACACCCTCATCTTGGGTGGAATTGGCTGCTAATTTTTTCGATTTCTTTGGTCTATTCTTTTCCCACGCTTCATCAAACCC
This sequence comes from Nostoc sp. CALU 546, assembly GCF_048836525.1. Lineage (NCBI taxonomy): Bacteria > Bacillati > Cyanobacteriota > Cyanophyceae > Nostocales > Nostocaceae > Nostoc > Nostoc sp. CALU 546. Next base: position 20,100 of record NZ_JAWJTF010000131.1, on the reverse strand, counting down.
TTTCAGGTTCTTCTCTCTATCCTTTGACCATAGCTTTAAAGTAAAGCGCCAGTCATCAGAACCTTGAGTTTGGAGACGGTTATCTTCCAGAATCTTCAAAAAATCCTTGAGCAAATTCAGCGCTTCTCGAATTTGCGCTTTAGTTAATTTGCCAGGATATTTATCTTTTTGCGTCAGCAACTCCAACGTGACTAATGTAGTCTGCACAGTCAGCTTGGGGTTAACGCTGTCTGCTTCTTTCCAGTCGTACTCAATTTTAAAGTTACCGTCCCCAAATTCCACATCGACAAAACAAAGCAACGCCTCTAGCAGACGCTTGACTCGCTTTTGAATCTGAGGCCCATAGGTAGTTCGTGGCATTACATCCAAAAAATTGAGTAAGAAGTTTGGGGCTACCCCAGATTGAAACTACCACCCCAAACTCATGTAATCCAGATTCTAAGGCATTTTCAGCGACATTGGGGTATTTGCTTAGGGACACAACCCCAAAGAGAACCTATATCTAGAGCAACTCTTTGGGGCATAACCAAATGCAAGTCCGTCAAATTCTCGGTAAAACCATTGCTTTGTTGCTGGCAATGCAACTATTCTTGATTGGCTTCCAAGCTAAAAGCCAGATTGACCAAGGTAAATCATCCATTGAAACGTTGATTTGGATGACTCAACAATATATTTCAGTGCTGGTTAAAATTCGCAGCTTGCAGGAGAAAAGGGAGGAAACCGATTCTCAAAAGTAAAAGATGAAGTGCTAGGTGTGTTAACGGAACGCCGTAACGCACCTACGCTGAATAAATCATCATAAAGACGCGATAAATCGCCGTCTCTACAATCAGTCTTTTGTAGAGACGGCGATTCATTGCGTCTCCTGTCTTAATTCACGTCACGTTAAAAAATTAAGACTCCATCTCTGCCAATTCTAACCAGCGTTCAGTCGCCACATCGATCGCGTGCTTGAGCTTTTCCACATGATCGTACAATTTCTGCACTTGGCTATAATTCCCCGGTGAGACATTCGCCAGTGTTTTCTCAGTTTCCGCCTTCTCAGCCTCTAACTCGGCAATTTTACCTTCCAACTGCTCAAATTCTTTCTTTTCCCAATTAGATAATCTCCGCCGCTTGGTATTATCTACCTCCTTGGGTGAAGCCGCACCATTTTGCACTTCAACATTTTTAGGCTTCTCCTTAGCGTTCGCAGCCTGTAGCTGTGCCTCTTCAGCCTTCTTATAATCCAGATAAATCGAGTAATTACCTGGATATTGCCGCAGATTACCGCCTTCCTCAAAGGAAAATACTGTGTCGATGGTGCGATCGAGAAAGTAGCGATCGTGAGAAACTACAATTACACACCCGACAAAATCTTCTAAATAATCTTCTAATACTGCCAATGTCTGCACATCTAAATCGTTTGTCGGTTCATCTAAAATCAAGACATTGGGGGCACTCATCAAAACCCGCAACAGAAATAAACGGCGTTTTTCCCCACCCGAAAGTTTACTAATTGGGGCATACTGCTGATTACCAGGAAACAAAAACCGCTCTAACATTTGCGAAGCAGTAATTTGAGTACCATCGGTAATTTTGATAAATTCTCCTTCTTCTTTGATGTAGTCAATCACGCGCTGATTTTCATTCAATGCTGTGAGCAATTCTTCCGAATGCTGGTCAAAATAACCGATGTGAATTGTTGTCCCAATTTCTGCAACACCTGAATCTGGCTGAATCTGACCAGTAATAATATCCATTAAAGTGGATTTACCAGCACCGTTAGCGCCGATGATGCCAATGCGGTCTTCTGGACTAAATTCGTAGGTGAAATTATTAATCAGGGTGCGCCCATTGTATGCTTTGGAAACGTTATTTAATTCAATAACCTTTTTGCCAATGCGACGACCAACTGTCGAAATATCAACTTTACCCTGAACTTGTTTAAATTCAGTATCCCGCAAAGCGTGAGCGCGGTCAATTCTCGCTTTTTGCTTGGTACTTCTGGCTTTGGGCCCTTTTTTCAGCCATTCCAACTCGCGCCGCAATAAGCCTTGGTGTTTACGTTGACTACTTACAGCAGATTCTTCAGCTAAAGCTTTCTTTTCGAGGTAATATGAGTAGTTACCTGTATAGGTGTAAATGTCGCCTCGGTCGATTTCAATAATCCGGTTGGTAACGCGATCTAGAAAATAGCGATCGTGAGTTATCAGAAAAAGTGCGCCGCGATAACGATTTAAGTAACTTTGTAACCATTCTACAGAAAGAGCATCAAGATGGTTTGTCGGCTCATCCATGAGCAAAACATCTGGTTCTGAGAGCAAGGCTGATGCTAAAGCAATGCGTTTGCGATAGCCTCCAGATAAAGTGCCTATCTTGGCATCAAAGTCAGAAATTCCTAATTTTGTCAGGATGATTTTGGCATTAGTTTCTAGTTCCCAAGCATCATTTGTATCCATCTGTTGCATCACCACGGAAAGGCGAGACATCAGTTGGCTATCATCTGGATAGTGAGCCAATTTATCTGAGAGTTCTTCATACTCACGCACTATAGCAATATGTTCGCCACTGTCAGCAAAAACTTGCTCTAAAACTGTGTGATTTTCATCTAAATCTGGTTGCTGCGGTAAGTAGATAATTTTAGAACCGGAGTTGATTAAAATTTGACCGCTATCAATGGATTCTAAACCCGCGATCATTTTTAATAGAGTTGATTTACCCGAACCGTTAGTACCAATTAAACCCACTTTATCGGTAGCATCGAGGCTAAAGCTAGCATCTTTTAAAATTTCCTTGATGCCAAAGTCTTTTTTAACTGACTGTAGTGTAATAATACTCATAAGATTGAAGTCATTAATTATTTTTCATTAGTAAGTAGGCAAGGCAAATACCTTACCTACATTGCTGAATTCTATACGAATAAGTCCAAGGGAAGGTGTCCATACATTTCGTTGATTCCATCTTCGTCATAAGACTGACAAGATACTAATACACCACGATGATGTCCAGAGTACGAATCTAGATAACACAAACCATTTTTGCCATTTAATTTGATATAAACTGGGCCTTCAGGTGTAGATAAATTGTTGGGTGGTTCATAACCCAACGCCAGAGAATAGGTTTTCATTGCCAATATTCCTTCTTCTGCTGTATCAGCACAAATTCCTAAAATTTGGTAATCAGCAAGCTTGGTGATCAAAATTAGGGCATTACGAATCACTACTTTTTCTGATGAGTTGAGGATAGGGGCAATGTCTAGACAGTTGAATTTGTTCAGTAATTTTTTCGCTTCTTCGGCGGTGAGATTTTGAGGATTGGAGGTTGACATAAACTTCGATTATTGTCTTGTTGGTTTTTCTGTTGTGTTGGAGTTGGGACTAGCCCAACTTATACAATCTTGGATTTTAGATTGGCAATTGTCCAAGTGTTGTAAAATTTCTCTGAGATCAGAGCAAATTCCATAATTTTAGAGCTTGTTATCTCATGCCCACTTCCCTTTTACGGCTGATTTTGGACATTCCCAAGGTTGAATATGAAGGGGACACCGTTTTTTGAGTCGCTACCCATAACGAGGACTTTGGGCATTTGAGCGCCGCCAGTTCTCCAAGCTTCAATTGCTTCTTTTTGCAGAACCAACTGCCCTCCTTGGGCTTTGAGTGTCTCTGCTAAGAGTCTTTGAGCTTCTGCTCTACCTTTGGCGCGATTAATGTCTGCTTGTGCTTCTTGTTCAGCTTCACGTGCTACATAAACGGCTCTTTGCGCTCGTTGTTCAGCAATTTGTTTTTCTTCGACTGCTCTGGCAAATTCTGGTGAGAATGCTAAATCAACTACACTAGTATCTAATACAATTATCCCATATTTGTCTAAGCGATCGCCTAACGCTTGATCAAAATCTTCTTTCAATTCACTTCTTTTGGTAATCGCTTCTTCTACTGTTCTTCTAGCTGCGGCAATTTTAAATGCTTCTTGTGTCTGAGGGGCAATGATTTTTGATACAATATTCTCCAATGTTCCTTGTTTCCTTCTCACCTCAACTACCTTTATCGGATCGAGGCGAAAGTTAATCGCAAATCTCGCAGATAAGTTTTGCAAATCTTTAGTAGAACTCTCTGCTGGTACTTCAAATTTTTGCACTGTTAAATCATACACATCTATCACGGTGATAAAAGGCGGTTTCACGTGAATACCTTCCAATAAAGCGCCATCTCTGGCTTTACCCAAGATACTTATCACTCCTGCTTGTCCTGGGTTAATAATGATAAAGGAGTTTAACCCGATAATCACTAGTATTGCTAACACAATTCCCAAAACTGTGGTTTGCCAATTTCCGAATTCCTGATTTTTCAAGTTCTTCTCTCCAATATTGAGTGCTGAGTGCTGTTAGCCGTAGCGGGGCGTTTAGCCCGTGCTGAGTTAGGAGTTAGGAGTGATTATTCTACTTATTGTCTCCAATTCCCAGTCCCCAATTCCCAATCCCCAGTCTCCAGTCCCCAATTTAAGTGTCTCATTAGTCTGTTTGAATCAATCTTCAGACTCAGAACTCAGGACTCAGAACTTTGTTCCGTGGTAATATCAGTGACATGAAACAGCAAAAAGCCGTGGCTACTGTATTCAAATCTCATTGGGTATTAAGAAGGCGTAAACATTCAACGCATCCTCTCCGGCGTTTACTTGAGTATGGACACCAGTATCGTAAACAAATTTGGCTGGCGACTACTTATTCTATCCTCAATACATTTTTGATTTTAGACGAAGCTACCTCGGCGGTGGATAATGAAACAGAAGTGGCAATCCAGCGATCGCTAGAACGGATTACAGTAGATAGAACTACAATTGCGTAGGCAAAGCCCGCCGTAGGCATTGCTCATCGTCTTTACACCATCCGCAATGCCCATTGCATTTATGTCATGGAACATGGGAAATTAGTAGAGTCGGGAACCCACGAGCAATTGCTGGAGAAAGACGGAATCTATTCCGGCCTCTGGCTTGTACAGTCAGGCTTAAGATAACTTTCCCCCTTCTTTGTGTTTTAATTACGAATTACGAATTACGAATTACGAATTATTTATGTTTTTTGGTAATAGTCAACCAGAATCAGGTGATACTAAGTGGCGTCGCCAGTTGGATAAGTTTGTCAAAGCAAATCAGCAAGAGTTGGCGGCGCTGTTTTGGGGATTGTGGTTAGCAAATGGTGACAGTCAAGGTACTGTTGGTATTGATTTGCAACCAACGCCGCATTTTGTTTATTGTCCGAAAGAGCAGATAGAGAATTTAAATATTAGAGTTGAAAATCGGCTTCAGGAAATTTTGGGAATTGTGGAGAATCACAAACCGGATGTGGAAGTTGTGATGATTGGGATTGGGAAGGGGGAAATTAAGTTAATTCAGTTTGCACCGGAACCAGCACCACCGATTTGTTTTGAGCAAGCTGGTAAGGATGTGGATGGGTTATTGGATGTGCTGGAAGAGAGGATGAGGGAGGAGTTGAAGTTATAACTAACTAATACCAATTCTTTATGAAGCTGCATAGAATTCGATCCCCCCTAGCCCCCTTAAAAAGGGGGGAATTCAAAGTCCCCCTTTTTAAGGGGGATTTAGGGGGATCAAGATATGTGCAACTTCACATTAAATTGGTATAAGGCTTATTTATTTGTATAGCAGAGTTGTTTTTAATCTTCAGGCTTTTTAAAATGAGTCGTAAGATTTCAGATATTATTCTCATTGGGCCAATTAGTACAGGTAAAAGCACCCTTGGAAAACTCCTTGCTCATAAGTTAGGGATTCCACAGTGTTCTATAGACGATGTACGATTGCATTATTATAAGGAAATAAATTATGATGAGGAACTGGCAAAGAAAATAAGAGAAAAAGAAGGATTTCAAGGTATTTATCGTTATTGGAAACCCTTTGAAGCTTACGCGGTTGAAAGAGTACTTTCTGAATATAGCAGTTGTGTTATTGATTTTGGTGCAGGCCATTCTGTTTATGAGGATGACGAACTTTTCAGACGGGTACAACAAATTTTAGAGCCATATATAAATGTTGTGTTGATTCTTCCTTCTCCAGATTTAGAAGAATCTATCCAAATACTTAACGAACGCAATGGTGGGATTATTAGTAATGGGTTTGATTTGAACGAATATTTTGTTAAGCATCATTCAAATTATGATTTAGCAAAGTTTGTTGTTTATACAAAGGGTAAATCACCTGAAGAAACGCGGGATGAAATACTTAAAATTGTAAAGCTTTAAAACTGATTATCTTTTAAGTGTCTCTTCTAAATGGGTTACAGCTTTAGCAAATATCTTATCTGCTAGGCTATAATCCCGCGATGAGTATCTAGTTTTCTGTTTTATAACGCAAAGGGAAGCGCAGATAAATGCAAAGAAACGCGGAGGGAGAGAAATAACTCTGCGCTTATATAGGAATCCGCTTTGATTTCTGAACGAATTTGCGTAGACAGGCAATAGGCAACAGGCAACAGGAAAGAAGGCTTCTTAGTTGTACTGAGTTTTTTCACCAAATCAAATATGAGTCCTATAGAAGTATTTTTTGGTCGGATACTAGAGAGAATCTTAGCGAATTGCGAAGTTATTGTGGGTATTGCACAACCGACTTTTAGAGAAACTTACTCACACGAGAGAAAATACTCTAATTGGGGAAACCTAATAAATGTGAAGGGTGCTAAAGTACCCGCGTCGTTTTCCCTCATTGCTTGAAAGCCAGAGGGTTCCTAAACTTCCGTGAGGTTTTATGAAAGAGATCAAAAATAAAATTACGAATAAATTAGAACGACTATTGGAACAATGGTTAGTACCTCGTCTGGTACGGTGGGGAGAATATCTAGAAACCAAAATCAGGCGCTACAAGCATCAAGAACTGAAGAGTCAATTAAAATTTAGTGGCTCAGGTCTGCGATTTAAGCGAGACTTGAGAATTGAACACCCGCAAAATGTATCTCTGGGAAATAAAGTCTACATTGGACAGGATGTCATATTAGATGGACGTGGCGGAATTACAATTGGCGACAATACAACACTTGGATTTAACGTTGTTATTCTCTCTGCAAATCATGACTATCAAAGTAATGATTTGCCTTATGAACATAATGTCTATATTCATAAACCTGTAGTTATCGGTCGCAATGTTTGGATTGGTGGAAATGTTCTTATTGTTCCAGGAGTTTCCATTGGAGATGGTGCAATTGTGGCGGCTGGGACGGTTGTAACTGCTAATGTTGAACCTTTAGCAATTGTTGGAAATCAACGGATGAGAACAATTAAATACCGTGACAAAGAACATTACGAACAACTTGCCAATAAGCAAGAGATTCAACTTCCTTTAGAGTAATTCAAGGTAAGTTTTCAGGTTTGATGGTTGGAATTTCGCGGGGGTAATGCCTGGAGTAGACTTTCTGTCCCTAACTGCACCTCGATACGATGGCGAATATAACTATCAGGATGAGTTTTAGCGATCGCAATCGCCTCTGGTATAGAATGTCTAAGTTCATCGGGATAAAGTAATGGATCTAGTACAAGACTAGGAATAATACTGCGGCGCACTTCGACGCTAGAATTTTTCACGAACTCTCTCAGAAACAGGCAGCGCTTACGTAGCTGAATATCAGCTAAAGCATCATAAGCTGCCTGTGACTCTGGTGTTGCGTACTCTTTACTAAAGCTGGGAACTTCTCTATCAAAGCGTAAGGAAACCTGTGCCCAATATAGTGCGTTTACCGCCCCTGCTTTCTCGAAATTTGACCCATGCTCAACAAAATCTAGCAACGCTTCATTGACGAGGCGATGACCGAAAGCAATCACACATGGCTCTACGAATGAACGATTAAAGCTGGGATTTCTTTCATAAATAGCAGCACGGATTAGAGGAGAAAACAGCGCTTCTTTAAGTTGCTTGTGAGCAGATTTAGTGACTTTGTTGACCATGAAGACAACAAACAATTTACGTTGTTCATCTGCAAGTGCTTGTATAAACCAACTAATATCTTCTTCAGATGCACTTAAAAAACGCTGCCTAGTCTCAGACCATAAACTTTTCAGAGTTTCATCACCTAAATCAGTTCCCAGCGCTGCTAGGTAGCGTACACAATAGTCATCCCAGCTATTATTTAGTCTGCTCATCTTGTTAGAGAATAAAAGCGATCGCCTTCAGCATAGCTTCACTGAAGTCAATCAACTTAAACTAGTGGTCTGTCAAATTCATTTGGACGGTTAGAGAGACGCGATAAATCGCCGTCTCTACAAGGAATTTATCCATCAATTATTTATTGACAGACTACTAGAGGCCACAATTGGATTCGCACGCTTAACTTGAGGTGTTGCAATCATCCGCATTCCGGCGGGTGCGGCTAAAGTTAAACCACGGCGCACAGGACGCACGGGACGTTTATTCACTAGCGATACTTGAAATTCTGACAAAACAGTTGCCAAGACGATTTTCATTTCATACTGAGCAAATGCCATCCCAATACAGCGACGATTACCGCCACCAAAGGGTAAATATTCATAAGGTGAATATTGTCTTTCTAAAAAGCGTTCTGGTTTAAATTGCTTGGATTGTGGGTAAACTTCTTCCCGATGATGCGCTAAATAAATACTAGGAATTATTGCCGTTCCTTCTCGCAGTTCGTAGCCCATAATGGTAATTGGAATCTTCACAACCCGCCAGAAAGCATTCATGGCAATTGGGTAGATTCGCAATGTTTCTTGGCAAACTGCTGTCAGATAAGGCAATTTAGCTACACTACTTAAATCTGGGTTAACTCCAAGGGTGTTAAGTTCTTGTAGCAATTTCTCCCGCACCTCTGGTAAATGGTCAATCCAGTAAAAAGCCCATGTCAATGCAGAAGTGGTAGTTTCATGTCCTGCAACTAGCAACGTCATCAACTCGTCGTGTAATTCTTCATCTGACATCCCTTGACCATCGTCATAACGAGCGGCCATCATCAAACTGAGGATATCTTGGCGATTTTGATCAGATTCAGCCCGACGTTCTCGAAGCAAAGCGTAAATCAGTTGATCAATTTTTTGCCGTTGTTGGAGAATCCTACCCCACGGACTCCACGCACCGAAATCTTTTTGTATGAACCGGAAAAAGAAGGCGGTGGACATTATGGGTGAAGTAATGAAGTCTAGTAAGTCACTTAGCGATCGCCTCAGTTCTTCAAAATGCTGTCCATCATTCAAACCAAATACAACCCGCAGAATAACACGCAGGGTGATTTCTTGCATCGACTCACGGATATTAAAAGGCTTGCCAATTTGCCATTCATTACTCACCTGTCGGGTTATTTCCCGAATTTCCTCGCCATAAGCCCGCATCCTTTCGCCATGAAAGGGAGGAGCTAAGAGTTGCCGTTGCCGTTGGTGGCGATCGCCATCTGATAACATAAAGGAGCGATCGCCAAGCAAAAATCTTAGTCCTATATTTCCCCTGCCAACCTCAAAATGGCTGGAATCAGCAGTAAAAATCTGCTCTAGTGCTTGGGGTTGACTAAAATATACTAAATGGTTATCAGAGCGATTACTCCTGATTGTGAAAGTGTCACCGTAGATTTGGGCAAAATCATCTATATATTTCACTGGCTGAGTAATAAACTTGATCATCCTTCGCCAGCGCGGCATTTGAGGCCCATCAGGCAAATTGTAAGTTACTGTCATAGGAATTTGTGGAATTGATGGCTGATGAATTTTATTGTTACGAGTTTTCATGTTATTTAGGGACACAGAAAGCGGTATATTCATCAATGGAGAGTAGGCAGTGGGCATAGGGGGAGTAGAGAGTGGAAAAAAAGGATAATAACTAATTAACTCCTAATGAATAACTCACTACTCATCCTTCATCAAAAAATCCCACAACCAAACATAAAACAGATTTCTTTCCCTACTCCCCACTCCCTACTCCCTTTTTCTAGCTAAAGCAGTGCCAAAAATCATCGCTATTCTCAACGGTAAAGGAGGAGTCGGTAAAACGACTACCGCAGTCAATCTGGCTGCAAACTTTGCGAAGAAAAAAAAGGTGCTGCTGATTGATGCAGATATTCAAGGTTCTGCCAGTTGGTGGTTTGGGCGCAGTCAGCAGGGAATGGGATTTGATTTATCTCAAGAAACAGATCCAACACTTTTAGGTAATTTAGGTAAGATAACAGGTTACGATTTAGTAGTGGTGGATACGCCTCCCGCCTTGCGCTCTGAAGCATTAATAGCGGTAGTTGCGATCGCAGATTATCTAGTTTTGCCTACACCCCCATCTGCAATGGATTTAGCAATCCTCGTGGAAACAGTCAAGGAAGCCGTAATCCCTTTGGGAACCCCCCATCGGGTATTGCTCACCAAAGTCGATACGCGCAGTCTGGGGGAAGCACAAGAAGCAAAAAATACTCTGACTCGCTTAGGTATTCCTACTTGTAATACCTTCATCCGTGCCTATAAAGCTCATGAACGAGCAGCACTTGAAGGTGTAGCGATTACTCAATGGCGAGGAGGAAACGCACGGGAGGCGGAATTAGACTACCGCCGTGCAGCTGATGAATTACAGCGTGATTGGAGAAAATAATAATGGCTAGGAAACAAAGTCTCTCTGACTTACTACAAGAAGAGGCGCAAAAATTTACACCCCCAGAAGGTGAATCTGCGATCGAAGTTACAGCAGAAAAAGTTGTCGAAGAACAGGCTGCATCTGATGAGGAATCGTTAGGACAACCACTTGAACCAGCTTCTACTAAGCGCACAAGTCCTACTAAGGCTGATCTAGAAGCAACTGTCAAAGAGTTGACAAGTAATTTAGAAACAAGCCACAAAAAAGAAGCATCTCTTGGACAAGAAATTACTGATTTGCAATCAAAATTATCTAAACAAAAAACCTTTGTATCAGAACAAAAATCATTACTAGAACAGCTAACAAAAGAACTTGACGAAACCAAAAAAGCAGCACTGCAACTTGCAGAGGCAAATTCCCAGCTTATAGAAGAAATTAATGCTTTAAAACAAACAGCAGAACAAAAAGCAGAAGAGAAATCTAAACTTGCTGTAGCTGCAAAAGAAACTAGTGCGATAAAACCAGTAAAAGACCACTACAATCCACTTAACTACAAAAAATCACATCGTTCATCAGAAACACTTGCTCAAGCTCAACCTCAGAATCAACCAAATGAGTATCCCGATAGTTCTAATGAGATGTGGTTACTTGACTAAAATCGATACCATTTCTTTGTGAAACTGTACAAAATCAGACTTGTACAACAAGGGGTTTAAGCCCCTTTTTCTATACAAACTCATAGATGATCGGTATTATGCCTACTATAGGATAATATGCTTGGGTTATTGGTGTAGATAATTGATTTTTCAATACCCAATAAATCGCCGTCAAAACGAAAGACTAATTATTGTATAGACGGCGATTTATCGCGTCTTTGTGATGATTTGATCGCAAAAAACCTTAACCGATTTAAACTCGAAAGTCTAAAATATGCTCCGCGGTGATTTGTGGTTGTTCCAGGTGTGGAAGATGACCACAATCTTGAATCCAGGTAAGAGTACTATGTGGAATTGCCATTTTAAATCTCATGGCATCCCCAGTACCCAAAATTTTATCGGAATCGCCCCACAAAATTAGCGTTGATTGCACAATTTGTGATATTGTTTCAACTCTAAAAGCACTGTAACCACCACTTTTAGTAAAAGAAATCAGAGCTTGATTCCAACTCGGCATTTGTAGATGTAATGCTCCACAACATAACGCATCGACAGAAGCAAGACTTTGATTTTTATATCCAAGGCGAGAAACGCGATCGCGCACCTTCAGATTACTCAAAAACTGAGTTGCTAAATAATCCAACGGGGGAAACATAAATTTACTCAATGGGGAACCACCCGCCAACCCTGCACTATCAATTAACACCAGCTTTTTTACCACTTCCGGGTAAGCCAACGTAAAATCAATTGCCGTCGCACCCCCCATTGAAGCGCCCACTAAAATTACAGGTTGGTTAATTAGGCTTTTCCAGAAATAATAAAGATGGGTTTTAATCGCAGTTGGGCTATAGGCAATTCCTGAAAGTCTATCTGTAAACCCAAAACCCAATAAATCCACTGCCCACGTTTCATTATCTTTTGAAAGTAGTGGCAAAAGCCGCCGAAATTCTAATACAGAACTGTCAAAGCCGTGAATTAATAAAATCGGAGTGCCACCACTCCCTTGCTTGACAAATGTTGTGGTAATTGCTTGATTAGTTAAAGGAGTAGCGATCGCAGCAGTTTGAATACTCTGAGCTAGTGCGATCGAGGCTGGTTCTGTAAGTTGCTCAACTGCCGCAGGAAGAAAATTCGGAAACATAAATTTTAGTTTATCGTACTAGCCTGTCTCCAGGCATAACTGATTTTGTTAAACAATAAAGTTACACAACCTAAGAGTATGTTTGAAAAGGCCTCTTCTCGGTATCAAAAGTTTTAGATCCCCCTAAATCCCCCTTAAAAAGGGGGACTTTAATTCCGGTTCCCCCCTTTCTAAGGGGGGTTAGGGGGGATCAACAAGTGCCTAAAATCACAGACAATTACTTTTCAAACATCCTCTAAGATGCTGAAGTATTATTTGTAATTTATATATAAAACATAAGTCAGGTAATATCAAAATATTCTAACTCCCAACAGACGCGATTAATCGCTTACAGGACAGACACAATTAATCGCCTCTCTACTCTCCAAAAAAATTATGGCATCAAAGAAAGTTTTCCAAAATGTCAAAATGGGGACTAAACCCACGTACAATTAAAATCGCTTATCCCTTAATCCAGGAGCTAATGCCATGCCAATGGCGGTTGGCGTAATTGAAACTTTAGGTTTTCCTAGTGTCTTAGCAGCAGCAGATGCAATGGTCAAAGCTGCCGCAGTCACAATTGTGTATTATGGTCAAGCGGAAAGTGCCCGCTTGTTAGTTGCCGTCCGGGGACACGTTTCGGAAGTAAATAGAGCTGTTGAAGCCGGAATCGTAGCTGGAGAGCAAGTCAAGGTTGGTACAGTAATTACCTACTACGTTGTTCCTAATCCCCCGGAAAATGTGGAAACCATATTACCAATCCATTTCACTGAAGAATCAGAACCTTTCCGCATGTTCTAAGCAATTTTGCTATCAAAATCTGTAGCGAAGCTTCGTACAATTAACTTGTAGCCCCCATATCGTTTATTCATACAGGAGATTAATAATGTCATTACAGGCAGTTGGAGCACTCGAAACTAAAGGTTTTCCTGCGGTGCTAGCAGCAGCAGATGCTATGGTAAAAGCTGGTCGAGTCACCCTCGTTGGTTATATCAGAGTAGGTAGCGCTCGCTTTACAGTTAATATTCGTGGCGATGTTTCTGAAGTAAAAGCCGCTATGGCTGCCGGTGTTGAAGCCGCAGAAAATGTTTTTGGCGGTACACTTGAATCCTGGGTAATTATTGCTCGTCCCCATGAAAACGTTGAAGCTGTTCTGCCAATTGGTTACACAGAACAAGTCCAAGGGTATCGAGAATCTGTAGAAAATCCCATTGTTAGATCAAACAATCGATAGATTCAACATCCTGTGGGGGAATTCAAAATTTAAAACGAAGAATCTCCATAAATGAATTTAAAGAGAAGTTTCTTGTCAAGCTTCTGACTATCAAAACTTTAGGGGAATGCATTCTTTCTGTTTTTAGATTTTGCATAAGTTAAATTTTGAAGCAGAGGGAAAGCAACAGTCAGAGTCAATAGTCAAAATCAATATTGACTGTTGACTATTCATTGTTAAGAATAACTTGCCAATGTTAGAGGCGTAGTTGTGAGTAAAGCTAGTTTAAAAAAAGATAAATTTGCCTATTAATTTCTACTATCCAGAATAGTGTAGGCGTAGCCCGTCGTAGACATCGCCACATAGCATACTGGGGTTGATTCCACACTATAGCGATACTATTTATCCAAGAATCTATACAACTATCTTTTAAAACATCATCTTAAACGCTAATTGCCGTATATACACTTAATAAAATAACCTTAATACAATTCATTTAAGGCTTGATATTCCTTAAAAAAGCAAGGAATTAAGCCAATTTATCACAGGGGTTAGGGAATCTTACGAGGTTAAATATCATTAACACCAAGTATATTGAAATTTAACTAAGTATTGGACTAAGTAAAGGATTATAGAGTGTTGAAACTTATACGGGTGAAATACCGTCCGATATTGAGTTAAATTAGATTCGTTCCTCGTATATGTTACAAAATGTCAGATTTCCCCGATAAATCTAGTGCAAAGGTGTATCCTCACCACTCTAGGCGAATTTCTGTTCTCAGTTAAAAACATAACTTTACGAAAATTTAAAATTAGCATGATTTTCCTAAATGCTTGATAGGTATAGCTTTCGGGCATTTTGAAGTAAAAGCAAAACATCAATGTCGAAAGTTTCTGCATAATTTGAGTGAACTAAGACGTAATAAAAGTAGAATCACTGAGCTATTTTCATGAAATTCATGAAACACGGGGCAGCTGCCAGTTAAACAATTAGGTGAGACGAAGGGGGGTTGTGATGCAAACTTCAAAATTGAGTTTCGAGGAATGCAATCTCGCTATGAAAACGGATATAGAAAAACTGGCTATAGATTGGCAAGAACGATTGGCTGTGGAATGTCTAGAGCAAAATGAAGCTACTAGAGAAAGCATTATTCTCTGGCTGTTGGGATCTGACTCCAAACGGTTTGATCTGTTGAATCCGAAAGAACTCGATATCGCCAAGCAAGCGATGGAATATCGCTGGAGAATTTTACGTCAACGCTACTTGGGGCTAGGGCGAGAACGTGCTTATCGCAACTTGATCACCCGATTGGGGAGTTTAGTAACATTACGGAATAAGATTCAGACTTGGGTTTCCCTCAGCCGCGATCGCCAGCGCAGCGTAATGGATGTGTTACAAGAAGTACTCCAAGAATTATTGCAAAGCGATAGCCAGATGCAACAGCAAATGGCTGATATTGCCAAATATACAGCCGATAGACGATTGGGGGATGCTCTGCTATTTGCCAGTTTAGAAGAATATTGTTTGCGGCCAGTCCGCAATCAACCCCTATTAGCTTATCGATTTGTGAATTATTTGCGTCGCACTCAGCGCGGTGGCTTAACCCAAGTACCTAGCCGTGACTTGGTTCGACTCGTGTCAGAAGAAATTCTCACAGATGATAATGATAATCGAGTTAACTTAGTCGATAGTCAGGCGATCGCAGAATATCAAGAAGCACAACAACTAGAGGAACAACTTGCGCTACGCCAGTCAGTACAAAAAGAATTTGAAAATTATTTACAAGAAAATCTCGGAAAAGACGCCGTGGAATGGCTAAGACTGTATCTGCAAGGTAAGTCTCAGGAAGATATAGCCCAGAGATTAAATAAGCAGACTAAGGAAGTCTACCGTCTGCGAGAAAAAATTAGTTACCATGCTGTGCGTGTTTTTGCCCTCAAAGGGAAACCAGAACTCGTAGACAACTGGCTCTCAATTTCCTTGCAAGAACATAACTTGGGATTAACACAAAACCAATGGCAGCAACTTGATGAAAAATTGACTCCTCTAGGGCGGCAAATTCTAGACTTGCGGAAAGCGGGTAATTCAATAGAAGCAATAGCCCAACAGTTAAAACTCAAAACTCATCAAGTGTTAGGTGAATGGACAAAAATCTATCTTGCAGCCCAAGCTTTAAGAACCCAAGAGTAACCTGTAGTGGGGATAAGGGAGATGAGGGAGAAATAACTAATGTCCCATGCCCCATGCCCTAATCCTCAATATTATCCACAGTCTATAATCTAAAATTCATATTCTACTTACGTCTACTTAGGTATATATAATTGAAATTTTAACAATCGAACAAAGTATCTTTATTAACTACCTACTCAATTAGAGGCAAAATATTATATACATGAACACCAAGCAATCAAACCTATGTTGTCTTCAGAGGGCGAACTAACAGATACTACAGTAAATGATTCCCAGGTGCTAACCGCTACACAATTTAAGTGGGAGGAAGAAAGCGATCGCGAACAAATATTTCAACTGATTGATAGCCTTTTGTCCTTTGAAGCTTGCCTCTACCACCAGATTTTGCCCTTTGGATTAGAAGACAAAAACCTCTTGCTAGGTATGGTTCATCCACAAGACAGTGAGGCACTAGATTACGTTGGTCGCATTTTGTCTTCTATTAATTGCACAATGGTGATTGAGGCGATCGCAGCCGACGCTCACCGGAGAATACTGTCAGCCTACCTCAACCATAAGAATACATCTCAGCTAGATGCCCAACAAGTGCATCAATCAATAGCGGACTCTCCTTCAACAAATAGCCCAGCGGCCATTGCTGACACCCCTGTTCCTTTGCTAGATGCCGACTCGGAATTAAATCAGCAACCAATATTGATGGTGTTTCAGACACAAAAGCGTCAACATTCTGGGCAGCGCGTAGACTTGCCACCTATTCCAGAGCTAGACCAATTATCTCAAACTACGACGTTATTGACCCCTATTGAGAGCAATAATTCCGAAGCGACACCAAACAATTTACCGATTTTGCCCACGCAAGTTCCCGAACTACTTAGTCCAATTGAAGTGCTAAAAACACTACCACCTAAGAAATTACTAGAAGAATTACTAGGGCGAATCCTGGCTGGGGGAATTGGTCGGCTGTATTTAGAAAGACAAGCTTACGAAGGCAGAATACTGTGGAGTGACAATGGAGTTTTACAGTCTGTATTAGACAAACTGCCGCTCTCGGTTTTTCAAGGAGTACTGAATGAATTAAAGCGGTTTGCTTCCCTACCTATCACCACAGTTGCAGAACCAAAACAGGTAGAGAAAGAATACGTATATCAAAAAAACCGCTTATTATTGCGCTTGCGAGTCATGCCGGGAATCTACGGCGAAGAGGCAACACTCCAAGTGTTACGAGGAGCAGCATTAAAGTTCTATCAACAACAACAGTTGGCGCGTGTTGGCCGTGATGCTTTAGGAATTTCTCAACAACTAAGCTTAAAGTTACATGAACTACAAGAAAGGCTTTTACTGAATCCCAGCCTTGATTCTCAGCAATTAGAGGCTTTGGTAACCCTGAATCAACTAGTCAAAAATTTAGACCAACAGATCAAAATACTGGCACTAGATAGCAATCCACCAACAAACAGCAAATCATAAGTCTGTCAGTGAAACCGCTGATTTCGATCACATACATAATTGTTATGTTGTAATCGAAACTCTAGACCGATCAACCTTAGAGATTCATCTTCAATAAATACAAATTTTGCGATCGTATTCTGAGTAAGATTACGGTTTAAACAAACTTATAGTAGCAAAGTTAGTTTCCCACTCTTAAATCCATTTGTTGCAAATATTTCATGCTAACTGAGGTTTTTAGTGAACTTTTCCCCTTAATGAGTACAGCCAATCCACAGACCTTGGAATGGCTGCTCAACGTTGCAATTGAACATGAATACCCATCTGGGCGAGCCGTTGTCATGGAAGATGCCTGGGGTAACGCCGTTTACTTTGTGGTTTCTGGTTGGGTCAAAGTCCGGCGTACCGTCGGGGAAGATTCAGTAGCTCTGGCAATTTTTGGGCGTGGCGATTTTTTTGGAGAAATGGCAATTTTGGATGAATCTCCACGCTCAACTGATGTCATTGCCCTTTCATCCGTGAAATTGCTGAGTATTTCCAGAGAGCGATTTATTCAAATATTGTTTAAAGACCCGCAGTTACATCACCGGATGTTGCAACTGATGGTGCGGCGATTGCGACAAATTAACCTGCGCCTACAAATGCGGTCTTCACCACCAGCAGTCAAACTCGCCCATACCCTAGTGAGTTTAGGCGAAAGTTATGGTCAGGAATCAGACTTAGGAAGAGAAATTTTTAACATTCCCTTTAAAGATTTAGCAGAGGTGACAGAAATCGGCGTTGAAGAAACCGCCAAAATCATGGAAAAGCTGCATGAAAAAGGGTGGATAAAAATTGATAGCGCCAACAACATCACTTATCTTGTGAACTTCAAACAGTTGATGAACTTGGCTGGCAAAGTTTGATAAGAGGCAGGGGGCAGGGGACAGGGAGCAGGGGAAAAGAGACTTTTCCGATTTTTGCACAGATGCGGTAATCATAAGTGATTAACCGGACTTGATATAAAAGTCAAAAATTAAAAGGTAAATTTGTCATTATGGGAAAAATGACTCATCTACTATTACCTCAGCAAATAAGATGACTGAAGCAACAGCAATTCGTCCCAATACCTATGTCAAGGAAACTGGGCCAACGATTCATTACCTGGTGGCAATGTCTCAACCAGAAACCCATCTGTTTGAGGTGACTTTACGCCTTGTCAATCATCCCTCACCAATTCTCGATTTAAAACTGCCAGTGTGGACACCTGGCTCCTATTTAGTCCGGGAATACGCCAAGAATTTACAAGATTTTGAGGCTTTTGCAGAGGATAAGCCTTTACCTTGGCGTAAGATTAGTAAAAATCACTGGCAGATAGACAAAACGGGTGTTTCAGAATTAACTGTACGTTACCGTATTTTTGCCAATGAGCTATCGGTACGGACAAATCACTTAGATACTACCCACGGTTATTTCAACGGTGCGGCAATATTTTTTAGAATACCGGGCTGGGAAAAGCAACCCATTCGCGTCACCATTGTACCACCACGCCCGGAATGGCAAGTAACTACTGCTCTACCATCTGTTGCCGAGGAAACAAATACTTTCTTGGCTGGCGATTTTGATACTCTTGTTGATACTCCCTTTGAGATTGGTAGCCACCAATTGTATAAATTTGAAGTTTTGGGAAAACCCCATGAACTGGCAATCTGGGGGCAAGGTAATTACCAAGTTCAGCAGTTGATTGCTGATATCCAAAAAATTATCCAAGTAGAAGCGCAGATGTTTGGCGGTTTGCCTTATGAACGATATGTGTTTCTGCTACATTTATTTAGCCAAGCTTTTGGCGGTTTGGAGCATAAAGACTCTTGCTCCTTAATTTACCAACGTTTTGGATTTCGCACTCAGGAAAAGTACGATCGCTTTATCCAATTAGTTGCACACGAGTTCTTTCACTTGTGGAATGTCAAGCGAATTCGCCCAAAAGCATTAGAAGTTTTTGATTACGACCAAGAAAACTACACACCATCATTGTGGTTTTGTGAAGGTACTACTAGTTACTATGATTTGTTAATTCCTTTGCGGGCAGGAATTTATGATGTTAAGTCGTATTTGAATAACTTGGGTAAGGAAATTACCAGGTATGAAACAACACCGGGGCGCAAGGTACAACCCGTTTCCGAGTCGAGTTTTGATGCCTGGATAAAACTTTATCGCCCGGATGCCAATAGCGCTAATTCCCAAATTTCTTATTATTTAAAAGGAGAAATGGTATCGTTATTGCTGGATTTACTGATTCGCTCTACTCACGACAATCAGCGCTCCCTCGATGACGTGATGCTGAAAATGTGGCAGCAATTTGGGAAAGATGAAATTGGCTATACCCCAGAACAGTTGCAGGAAGTTATCGAATCTGTCGCCGGAATCGATTTGACTGATTTCTTTAAACGCTACATTGATGGCACTGACGATTTGCCTTTTAATCAGTACTTAGAACCCTTTGGCTTGCAGTTGGTAGCTGAACAGCAAGAAGAACCTTACTTGGGCGTGAGAATAAATACAGAGAATGGGCGGGAAATGATCAAATTTGTGGAGACTGCTTCACCAGCACAAGTAGGGGGAATTGATGCGGGTGATGAGTTACTAGCAATTGATGGGATTAAGGTAACGGGAAATAGTTTAAGCGATCGCCTGAAAGATTACCAACCAAACGATACCATCGAAGTCGCAGTTTTCCACCAAGACGAACTGCGTACCTATTCCATCACCCTAGCGTCACCACATCCCACTCGATATCAGGTAAAGCCTGTTGAGCATCCTGACTCCACACAGCAGCAAAACTTTGCTGGATGGCTTGGGGTTGCGATCGCAACTGTTTAATAAAGGCATTGGGCATTGGGCATTGGGCATTGGGCATTGGGCATTGGGCATTGGGCATTGGGCATTGGTTATTAATTCT
>NZ_JAWJTF010000370.1:0-1831 GCF_048836525.1 Nostoc sp. CALU 546 | reverse complement strand
ATTCTGACTCCTGAATTTTTCTTCAAGAGTTTGCATAAAACAAACAAAGTAAAATAAAAAGTGATTTAGGGGTTTTTTAATTTTTAGTTAACCAAGTTTTGCAATCATCATTAATTCTGGTAACTGTTCCGGGGACTTGTAACAAAATGGAATCACGCTCTTTTTTTTTGCAAGTAAGGCAGAAATGTATTGGCTAATTTTGGGCAATCCATCCAGATTAATTGTGGGAAAAGAAATCTGCGGAGTTTGGAGTTGTTGTAACAGCGATCGCAGTAATATATCTGGAGTCAGATCATTTGGATGAATCGCTGCCAAAATCCCCAACTTTGACAAGTGTTCTGCACGGATGCACTGTTCTCGTGATGGCTTAATTCTGGGTACTACTACAGCCGGCTTACCCGCTGAGAGAATCTCGCAAGTTGTGTTGTAGCCTCCCATTGCTACTACGGCATCTGCGGCGGCGATGTAACTCATCAAATCATCGGTAAATTCGCCTATTTGCACTTGGGGGTATGCTGCTGCTTTCCGTTGCAGTGCGGCTTGGTGTTCTAAAGGCATTTCTGGGCCACATATAATTAAACTTCGGAATTTATAGGAATCTGGCAACAATACCAAACTCGATAAATATGTGTCAATTAACCTGTAACCATCTTCGCCACCACCCGGCGTAACTAAAATAAGTTGTTCTTCTGGACTTAATCGCAACTCGCTGCGGATGAGATTTGGACTTTTACGCCCCAATTCTGTGCGGATGTAACCACAAAACTGTACCTTCTGGGCAACCATTGGCGGTAGTTGATATTCTTGGCGAATGTCGAAAATTTCGGGAGTGCCAACGACAAGCACGCGATCGTAAAATCTATGTATTGCTTCGTTGTTACCGTGCTTTTGCCATTCTGGAATCGTCACATCTGGATGATCCAAAATGTCGCGCAGCAGGAGAATTAGGGAAGTTTCTGTCAACTTTGTTTTTAGATATTCGATAGCCGCTTTTAATTCATTACGGATACCATAAGGCTTTTTGTCTACTAGAAATATATCAGGTTTAAAATTAGCGATCGCAGATAAAATTAACTCTGAGCGGAATTTCACTGTTTCATCAATTTCTGTCCCTAGATACTTGACAGACATTTCACCTGACGTTCCTCGATTTAAGCAGGGTAGTTTAATATAATCGAGTCTTTTCGGGAGACGAAAGCTGTGCAGCATCGGCGAACCAGAAATCACCAGAATAGAAAGTTCTGGAATCGAATCAAGTAAGTGGGTGCATATTGCCAGCATTCTGCGAATATTACCGAGACCGAAGCCATCGTGGGAATATACCATCAGTCTCATGGTTAAATGTCCCTAAGTTATTCAGTGAATGGATGCCGAACTAATTAAGAGCTTCCCAAGCTTACATGAGTCTTTTATGAAACTTCTATGAGAAAATTCTCATCATTCTTTTGTCAAAATTGAAGAATAATTCTGACTTCTGCATACTTCTTCAATTCCGATTGCGTAATGGCAGTATAAGTCAATTCTGGGTGTGGAAATGCGATCGCTCAAATTCCCTAGTTTTTTGTAACAATCGTGTAATAGATTTGACAAAAAAGGTGAGAAAGTTTTAGTTTGGAAGCAGCGTATGTCGTTCATCGACACCACTCGCCCGAACCTTGAAAACCGCATAACTTCGTTGACTGGTGTCGATTGCTTACACAGCAAAGCTTTCAAGCTGTGAAATGCATTGGTTATTGACAATATTTCGGGAGTTATTGACACTCAAAAAAGTGGTGTCGATTAGGGGGTCTGAAACCCGCTCCTGGCAAGGTTTCCAGAAGTGAACTCTTTA
>NZ_JAWJTF010000165.1:0-12335 GCF_048836525.1 Nostoc sp. CALU 546 | reverse complement strand
AAGTTGACTGCTCATTTTCTAATTAGCAGCGCAAGATGTAGCGGTGAGCGAGGAGTTATGGGGCGATGCAGTGGGTACTTGAGCAACCAGAACCACATTACCATTGGCATCTGTAACCCACCCTTGGGCTTCTACAATTTGAGTAGGTTCATTGACAGAATTAGCTTTCTGTGATTTTTCTTCTGTATTTCGCTGCGCCTGAACAACCGCTTTTTTCTGAATACCGCTAGCACGTTTCTGACTCTCTGGAGAGAGTGTAATCCAATCTGCCAGCACTGCATCCTCAGCTATCAATGGCTGCGTGGGATCTGCTACTAATCCTCCACGCCCAGTAGCAATAAATGAACTTCTGGCTATTCTTTCACCAGAATCACAACCAGCAGCAATTTGCTGCGAACCATCAACCAGATTTACGGGTAATTCCACTAATCCCTTACTGGGGTCAACATCTGGTGAGTTGATTTGTACAGTGCCATTTAATGAAGGGTTTTGCTGAGAAAATGCGGTGATGTCACTTGTTCGCAGGTTATTCGGGTTTATTTCCTTTGGATCAAGCCTTTCTACATTTGCACGAGTGCGGGGCACAAATCCAAAGATGTTCTTAGCGGTGATTGTGATTTTACCACCTGAGCCAGAGAATGCGTTGGCGGTGATATCGCTATTTCCAAAGGGAGCGGCGACGAGGAAGCCATTAGGTGCTTTGATGGTGATATTACCGCCATCTCCATCACCCCCGGCGTTAGTGGATATTTGGCTGTTACGGCGCATCAGTAATAAGTCGCGCACCTGTAGCTCTATGTCCCCGCCCCTACCTGACTCACTATTAGATGTGAGTTTTCCTTTATTGTCAAGCAGGATGGAGTGAGCGGTTATATTAAGTGCCCCTGCTTTCCCTAAATTTGGTACACCCCCTTGATAGTTGACACCCTTTCGAGCTTCACTACTTACATTTATTGCAGCCCCATTGCGGACAATTAATAGCCCCGTTGTGATATCTAAATTGCCAGCAGATCCAGTACCTGTAGTTGAAGCAGACAAGCTACTGGGTTTAGAACCATTTGGAGAGGTTCCGGTTAATTCTATATACTCGGAGGCGTTCACAGTCAAATTTCCTCCTTGTCCCGTAGCGGGTTTAAATTGGTTCTGAGGAAATAGAAATTGTCCGTCAGACTCTGTTGAAACCCTTGCTCCTTCCTGGATACTTAATTTTCGAGTGTTAATCGTGATGTTACCAGCATTTCCCACATCATAAGTTATACTCAACAACCCGCTAGGTATAAAATTGCCAATTGGTGAAGCAGAACTTGGAAAAGAGAAACCACCGATTAGTTCGACCGAATCTGAAGCGTTTACGGTCAATTGTGCCACTGAATCGGAGACAGAATTATCAAGAAACACTTGTGCTCCATTGCTGACAATCAACTTCCTAGTGTTGATCGTTAAGTTTCCAGCGCTTCCTCCGCTAAAAGTCCCAACGATCAAAGGTGTACCAGGGCCGATTAACTCTACAGTATCTGAGGCAGTAACTGTCAAGTTTGTTGCTAGTTGCCCGCTCAGGCTATTAGCTAAAATCTGTGAAGAACCAGTTAACAGGATACGTCTACCTTGCAACAGAATATTACCTCCACCCTCGCCACTGACATCTACATAAGAAGGAATTTCAGTTCGCGAAATTAGTTGGATGTCCTGAAAATTTTTTACACTTTCGTATCCCAAGTCCCAACCTTGATCTGTTTGCTTTATTTGAACCAGACTATTAAGAGCAACACTTCCTAGCTCTATTCGTCCTCCTTTTGCTGTTAAATTTCCTCCCTCCAGCACTAGATTACTGCCTATAAGTGCTAAGGTTTTACCTGGCTGCACCTGTAGACCAACAGGCGCTTCCAAGTAATTGATTGTCCCACCTGGACTTGCTTGGGATTGATTGCGAATGGTTCCTGATGTATCTCCAAATTGTAAGCCAACGGGAACACTGACTGTCAAAAGAGGTGTGGTTTGGGGATCTGTAGCGCTAAATTTAGTACCATCGGTAAAGTTCAGACTACTCGCCGTACTTGCCACGAATGAACCGCCGATGTTTAAAGAAGCATTGGGCCCAAAAATAATACCGTTGGGATTAATTAGAAAGAGGTTGGCTGTACCATTAGCTCGAAGTATGCCATCAATATTAGAAATAGACTTGCCCGTTACACGAGTAATGACGTTATCAATATTTGCCGCATTGTTAAAATAGGCTGTATTGCCAGTGAGAACAGAAAACTGTTCAAAACTGTGGAACAAGTTTGTACCAAGAGTTGCTCCACCATCAATCTGATCAGTCTGTTGACCATTAATCAGGATAGGTGTAACGATTGAATTGTTAGTTCCAAGAGTGCTATCCTCTTTAATCTGTGCCAAAGCACAGTACTCAGATAAAGCGAATGTTCCAGTAACAGCTAAAGAACTTATTAGACTTAACTGCCAGCACAAAAGGCTGCTGTTTTGAGTCATAAAAAAATTTGCACCTTCTAAATAATGGTTTATTAGTAAAGTATTGCCGATTACTTATTAAAACTAATAATCAGGCAAAATGAACTCTGTACTTAGCTAATAAGTCAATAAATCAGTAATTTCATATAACTGGATAAGCTCTTGCTAGCTGGATGAGTAATATTAGTAGTTAGTATTTAGCAGTAGAAATCTTTAAATAGCCAAGTATTAGGTAAGAGTTCCACTGTCACAATTAGATTAGTATTCTTTACTAAAGATGTTTCATTCTTCTTAACGCCTGACAGACTTAAAGAGAGTTAGGCTTTGAAAGAATGAAACACCCCTGCATTATTTACTGTTGCAAAACTGCTTGTGACAATTCTCTTATTTCCTTAGAATGACCAGTATGACTAGATGAAAGTTTACTTGTATCTAAGCTACCCAACAACCACTAGGATAGCCAGGTACTGGACAAGGTTTACAAAATCCGCCTATAGAAAGTGTTTGAACCGTTGGTTTTTGTTCTTTAATTGTTTGCAAAAAACTCTTGGCTTGCTGATTATCATCAGCATCACTAACCTCGATTTGAGTGAAATCGAGTAAGCACTGAACTTTTAAAATATTTTGTCCTGATATGCCGTATTTTTCGAGTAATTCGCCAAAATTAGAGTTCTTTAGAATATTACTCAATTCGTTTTTAATCTCGTCTTCTAATTGCTGTAATGTTTGAGCATTTATAACTATTGGCTGTACTGTTTGAGAATCCATAAATTTTGCTCTCCTTGCAGAGTGGTAAATGTGTAAACTTATTTTGTGATGTACTAAATTAACGTGACTTTGATTAGTACAGTTTGGCAACTAAGGAATTAAGGATACAGAGTCTAGAGTGGCACGAAAGCATTCGGTTTCTCAAGCTCTTGCGAACTCCCATAATTATCACTTCAGCTTGGCTAGTTATAATTACGCATTACGTAACAAAACTTCATATATTTCTGCCGGATTTCCTGAAAGCGTTGATGAATCTGGCTACTGACCGATGTTCACTCAAGAGGATTGAGTAGCCGAACACTACGCGAACGGTGGGCTACGTCAATGTACGGACATCTGAGTTGAGTACAAGAAGCGATCGCTGGTGTGAAATTCATAGCAAAAAAGCGATGTCTACGACGGGCTACGCCAACGCACTACACCTGATTTGAGCAGAAGGAGCGATCGCTTATATCGAGGTCA
Source organism: Nostoc sp. CALU 546 (assembly GCF_048836525.1). Classification (NCBI taxonomy): domain Bacteria; kingdom Bacillati; phylum Cyanobacteriota; class Cyanophyceae; order Nostocales; family Nostocaceae; genus Nostoc; species Nostoc sp. CALU 546. Next base: position 8,636 of record NZ_JAWJTF010000165.1, on the reverse strand, counting down.
TAATCTATTCCTAACTCCTCACTCCTAATTCCTAACTTTTTTACTTACCCGCCTAAAGTCCGTGTATAGATTACCTGACCTTGAGAATCATAGAGAAAAAGGGACACATTGGCATTGTCACTAATTACAGCTAAGGCTTCCCGTAAGATTTGCAAGTGATTGGTAACGTCAACAGCAGTATCCGAGTTCTCAGAATAAGGATTAGCCAAGTTATTTTGCCTGATTTGGTCATACTCAGCGGTTAACCGGACAATAATTCCTGCATTGTCCATGCTAAAAGTGCAAATCCGAATTCCATTAATACAGGTTTTATCTAAGTCAGTGCGGGTTTGTTGGAAACTACTAACAACTTGTACTTTTTCTTGTGCTTGTTTGAGGGCTGCTGAGTAGGGTTCGATGAGAGACTGAGCCTGAGTGTAGTACAAGCTATCTTCCGAAATCTGTTTAGCAGTTTGCAAAGCCTGATCCCAGTATGTCGCCGCAGCTTGCCATTGGTTTTGTTGCTGATATACTTTGGCTTGGTTGGCAATGCTAAGGGCTTGTTGGTAGCTTTTAACAGCTAATCGTTCTTTAGTAGCGCGATCGCGTGCTACTACTAACTTAGGTTTATAATCTACCATCAGCTTTTGGGCATCTTGGTATCCAGCACTAGTCCGGGGAATGGTATTCAAGGTATTAACTACCACCAGCCAAGTAGACTGCACCTTTTGCCAGTCATTCAAAGATTTAGCAGTAGCTTCCCGCCTTTCGGCTGCAACAGCAACAGCTTTTGCTGCTGTTATTTTTTTCAGCCATTTTTCCTCAGTAGCTATTTGCTGATTTACAGCGTGCAAACGGACACGATAATTAAGTAATTTACCCTGCACCAATCCATAGAGTTCACTACTGGAACTTATAGCTTCTAGTGGTGCTATAGCCTGTCGCCATAAGTGTTGTCTAGCCTGTAATTCCTCTAGACTAGATGCAGGAGTTTGAACTTTTTGTGTCGCTAAAGATGCTGTCTGCAAAGCCTTGACCACCTGGTTGATTTTTTCTGACCGCCCAGACAAACTTACTCTTAGTTCTTCTGACATCTGGTAACGAGGCGACCAACTAGGAATTACATTCAGGGCTGCACTGGCTGCTGCAAGTTGCTGTTGTACAGCTACTAATTCTTTTTCAGACTTGGCGCGGCGCATCAGTTGCGGAGATTTTGTTTTTAATTGTGCGGCATTTTGTATTTCTTTACACTCAGACATCACACAAGGGCGAGTCAACAAGTAAGTACCACTACCTAAAACGACAATTCCCACCAACACTGCACCCAGTAGTACAGGTTTGACTTGGAATCCTGGCTTTGAAGCCGACAAATTCGGCACATCTGCAAACGGATCAAACAGTTCTTCTTCATCAGTCTCATCAATTGATGGAAAATATGTCAGAGCCGATGAGGATGAATAAGATATTGCTTCCTCATCTTCTCCTGCTCCCCCATCTCCCCATCTCCCCATCTCCCTATCCCCCCATTCCTCCGTCTGCTTCAGAGCCACGAAACATTTGGCATAAGGGAGTTGTTCACCAAAAACTCTGAGGAAACATTGCACTCGCTGCTCTTTGCGGGGTGCTAAAGACTGAAGTACTTCTTCAATGACTGCAAAAATTAGTTGAGCATCAACTATTACATCTGATGCATGTTGCGTTAAAATCATTAACTCGTCTTTATTGACGGCACACTTAACCTCGAAGACTTCAGCCGTTGAGACTTCTACAAGTAATTGTTCCTGCAAAGTTTTGGCTAAAAGCTGTAAATCTTCCTGCTGGACTGCTACTTTCATAGAGCTTTCCCGCTGAATTTCTATATTGTTTTGATTATTTTTAAGAGGATGAAACGAACTTTCTCGGTTTGTTGAATGCAAATGCACAGTTTAACCAACCACAGCCTGAAAATCTGAACGACCAACTTTCTAACACAAATTCTGACTTTTCACCAAAAATAAAAAAAGCAGTTATTGTTTGCGTTGCTACATTTTCATAGCGCTAGATGCAAAATTAAATAATCTGTCTTCAGATATAAATTACAAATAAAAAATGGGAATAATAGAATTTTTGAGTATTCTCACTGCATTATTTCGCGATAATAAAATTCACAGAAGCTACTGCTTTGCAAAATTCTAGTTGCAGAGCAGTTGTGACCAAATTATCCAGAGGTTAAGGAAATGATGCTATGTCAGAGGGTTTTGACAGAAATGCTAGTTATCTTCTATGCTGGGAAACCTACTGAAGAGATTAATTAAGTGTTGTGGCTCTGGCACAAACAGGTTGGCTATCGAAATTAATGTACCTAATTTGCTGAATTCGATAAAGTTGAACCGTGAAAAATAAGTTTTTATAGCTGCCAAAAGCTTAATTATGTAATAAAGGTGCTGCAAAATATTAAGACAGCAATAACCAAAAGCTTGGAAAGTGTCAATACTAAGGTGTATCAATGGATTTATTAGAGTACCAAGTTAAAGAATGGTTTGGGAAAATAGGCATTCCGGTATTGCCTTCGCAACGAATTGATCATCCTACAGATTTGAAACGTTTAAAAATTCGCTTCCCAATTGTACTGAAATCTCAAGTACACGGCGCAGAACGGGCAAAAGCAGGTGGAGTCAGGTTTGCCCAAACGACTATCGATGCGATCGCAGCTGCTCAAAATATCTTTAGTTTACCAATATGGGGCGAATTGCCAGAAGTTGTACTGGCAGAATCTAAATACGACGCCAACCAAGAATTTTATCTCGCAGTAGTTTTAGATACCGCTGTCTGCCGACCGGTACTTTTAGGTTGCAAAGAAGCAGACATCGATTGGGAATCCGCTGGGGAAAGAATGCACCATGTTGTCGTAGAACAAGAATTCTCGCCATTTTATGCCCGACGATTGGCTTTAAAAATGGGTTTGCAAGGAACGCTAATGCAGTCGGTAAGCAGCGTTGTGGAGAAGATGTACCACTTATTTGTGCAAAAAGACCTGGATTTAGTCGAAATTAATCCCTTGGCAGTCAGTGCTACTAGTCAAGTTATGGCTCTTAATGGTAAAGTCAGGGTCAACGAACGGGCGATCAAGCGTCATCCCGATCTCGCCGAGATGGCAGCAAAAATTATCAGTCGTCATAGCAGTACTGAAATCAACAGTATTTTAGGCAGCTGGAATGGTGTAAAGATGCACGGAAAAATCGGTATTTTAGGTAATGGTACTGGTTCAGTGATGGCAACTTTAGATTTAGTGGCTAATGCTGGTGGCAATCCAGGCGTTTGTTTGAATCTACGTCATGCTTTCCTTACAGATACTACACCAACTACCTTCCGCGATCGCTTGGAGACAAGTCTAAAAATCCTGGAGGCTGACAAAAGTATTCCAGTAATACTAATTAACTTTCTAGGTAGCATTCCTCAAATTGAACAAGTGACTGAAGTTATAGGCAGATTTGTGCAGCAGGAAAATAGCGAACTTCAATCACAGGTTGTACATTCTAATGGCAGTAAAAATAGCCGAGAGCGAAATTTTACACCCTTGGTTGTCCGTCTTGCTGGTTCTGAATTTAAGGCTGCTAGAAAATATTTAGCAACACTAAAAACCCACACTGATGCGCTCCTCGTGGTAGAAAATTTAGATGAGGCAGTAGCGGCAGCGGTTCTTCTTGCTAAACCAACGGTTAATAAGAAGTAGTAACTGTCATTTTTTTCAATTCAAAAATCAAAAATTAATAATTTTTACCGCAGGGCATAAATTTTTGAATTTGATGCTGAAACCAAGTACAGCTTTGCTTCCTGGGACTAAATTATATAGTACATTGAAACTGAATATTCCTAAGACATCTTGCAAAAGTAACTTTTGCAAGATGTTGGGGAAAGGTTAAAGGGAAAGGGAAAATTCCATCCTTTCCCCTCTACCCCTTATCCCCAGAGGGGGCCCCACCTTCCCCTTTACCCACTTCTGCAAGAAGTCTCTAGTTAGAGGCGGAGTTTTGCCACTTTTGGAACACTCAACCTCAAGAATAGTTTTTGGAATTTCAGTAAAAATTGAATCAATACGACAATGTAAAAGTGTCGTTTCTATTCCCAGTGCTTTTAGGCACTGGGTTGCCAAAATCTAGGGTAATTTTTTATGAATCTAACGCCAGAAAGTAAAGTCTTAATTCAAGGCTTTTGTGAATTTATATCAAGCACTCATGTTGCTCAAATGAAAGCTTATGGCACAAATTTAGTAGCTGGTGTCAATCCTGGATGCGGTGGACAGGAATTGCATGGACTGCCAGTATTTGATTTAGTAGAGGAAGTAATAGGACAATTTGGGGCAATTGACACGACGATTATTTGTGTAGATCCTTACGATGTTTTAGATGCGGCATTAGAAGCGATCGCTTCTAATATTCGCCAGATCATTATTATCACCGCTGGCGTGCCACCTTTGGATATGGTGCAATTACTCCGCAAAGCCGAAGCCTGTGAAACTTTGGTAGTCGGGCCAAATAGTCCGGGGATCATTGTACCCGGAAAAATTCTCTTAGGGACTCAACCTAGTGAATTTTATACCCCTGGTTCTGTGGGGATCGTTAGTCGTAGCAGTACTCTTACTTATGAAATCGCCTACGAATTAACAAAAGCAGGTTTAGGACAATCGATTAGTGTCAGTATTGGTAGTGATGCGATCGTTGGTTCCTCATTTCTGCAATGGCTGCAAATTCTCGATGAGGATGAAACCACACAAGCGATCGTTTTAGTCGGTCAACCTGGTGGTGGTAGTGAAGAAGCAGCAGCCCGATACATTACTGAAGCAATTGATAAACCAGTAATTGCCTACATTGCCGGCCGACAAGCACCACCAGGAAAAACTTGGCGTCAAACCGGGACTTTAGCAACGGTTATCGGACGCGATTCTAACTTTGGCACAGCCCAAAGTAAATTAGCTGCTTTCAAAGAAGCGGAAGTTCCGGTAGCTGAACGCCCTTCTCAGATTCCAGAATTATTGAGAAAAGAGATTAACTAATTACTAATACTTCTCTACGAGAGGCTACGCTCAGTACAAGTTCGTAATTCATTCTTAACTACGAATTACGAATTACGTTAGCGAAGCGGTAGCGACTCAGGAGCGTCATTACGAATTATTTTAATGAGCGGTTTTGAGGGAACAAGTAGGCGATCGCAGCGTAACCCGAAACACTGAGTAAACTAACCAAAAAAGCAGCCAGAACAAAGGTAGACATAATTATTACACTCTATGCGCTTCCAAAATCTCGGCATTCATCAACAAATCAAGATTTTGGATAGTTTCAAATTAGCAATTGGGTATGACACAGCCATGACTACCTTATGTCAATCCCTTGTATCTCAAGGCTTTAAGTCAAGAGCAGCAAAATCTCTAATTTGGTGGCTTGGAATTAAATGGATTTGAGAGACAACAGATAAATTTCAACCCTTACCTCCTGCCTTCTGCCTCCTGCCTCCTGCCTCCTACCTCCTGCCTCCTGCCTCCTGCCTCCTGCCTCCTGCCTTCTTCAAGCCAAAGGTAGAAAAAACCGAAACGTACTACCAACTCCCAATTCGCTTTCAACCTGAATTTGACCGCCTTGTAGTTCAATCAAACGACGGGAAATAGTTAAACCAATACCAGTACCTCCCGAATGGCGATCGCGCGATTGGTCGGCTCGCCAGAAGCGTTCAAACACATGAGGCAAATTTTCTGGAGCAATACCAATGCCTGTATCCACAACCGCAATCCACAGTTGAGATGCTTCAGTCCCAACACTAATGGTAATTGAACCTTCGTTAGTGTAACGCACTGCATTACCTAGCAAATTAACCAACACCTGTTCTGTACGGTCAATATCTGCCAATACGAAAGGTAGGATAGATGGACATTTTAAGAGCAGAACTGGCCCATCTTCCAGCAGTTGGTCGGTAAATTTCTCCACTAATGACTCTAACAACGGACGCAGATTTACCCGTTGGATATTAATTGGCAAATAACCCGCTTCTGCCTTAGATAGTTCTTGTAAATCGTTCACCAACCGCTCTAAGCGCCTAGTCTCTTTAGCTAAACGCCGATAGATTTCAGGAGACGCTTCAATTTCCCCATCAGCCAGTTCTTCCAAGTAACCGCGCACCACGGTTAACGGTGTTCGTAATTCATGGGTCATATCTCCAATCACTTCTCGCCGCCGCGCTTCAACCCCTTCTAAACTGGCTGCCATCCGATTGAAACTAGCACTCAGTCCACTGAGTTCGGGAATGTCAGACACAGGTAGCCGTGCATCCATCTGACCAGCAGCAAATTTTTGGGTAATTTGTTCCATCTCGGTCAACCGCTGCATAATCCGTTTGGATACCCAGTAACTCAATCCTCCAGCGGCGGTGGTTCCCACTAAGACTGACCAAATAGTGCTTCGTCGCCAAGCAAATTCAAATCCTGTAACTAATTCAGTGCGGATATTGATTAAGTCGAACCCCCGGTTTTCTAATCGTTCCAAATGCAAGACAAACAAGTGGGGGGAAGAGATTTTGCTGATGCTCACCAGACTCGCTACTCCCACGATCATTACTACTAAGTGGGAGAAAAATAGGCGTCCTCTCAGCCCCATCTTCATAAGATTTACGCCACCAGAGGATCTTCAAATTTATAGCCCACCCCAACAACAGTTTTAATAAAAGTGGGATTTGCCGGATCAGCCTCAATCTTTTTTCGCAACCGAGCTACATGAGTATCCACCACTCGTTCATCGCCAAAAAAGTTATCTCCCCAAAGTTTATCAATTAGTTGGGTGCGATTCCAAACTCTACCAGGATTGCTGACAAAGGTAGTTAGCAAATTAAATTCTAGGGTAGTTAAGTCCAAAATTTCAACGTCCTGAGAATTCATCTGGCGACTGGCAGTGCGCTGGTCTACATCGACAATAAAATGTTGGGTACGATTGATTTGATGTTGTCCCCCTTGGCGGAGGCTACGCCGTAATAGTGCCCGCACCCTAGCTACCAATTCTCTGGGGCTAAAGGGTTTTACCATGTAATCATCAGCACCAGTAGATAGTCCAATGACGCGATCAATTTCTTCACCCTTAGCCGTGAGCATCAAAATGTAAGGATCTTTTGTGCCTGGTTTCTGGCGAATTCTGGCGCAAACTTCCAACCCATCCAAACCAGGAATCATTAAATCTAGAATGATTAAATCCGGTGGTTGCTCCTGAAACATCCGCAAAGCATTCAGACCATCGCGGCTAATGCGACAAAAAAATCCTTCCTTTTGTAAAGAGAGTTCGATTAAATGAGCAATTTCTGGTTCATCTTCAACTATTAAAATATCCATTTAAATTAAGGTCGAGCAAAATGCAAAGATTAAAGAAGACACAAAGACGCATCTTCTTTGTCTGCATCTTTGTATCACTACATCTTCTTTATTAATTAAAGGTTTGAATTTGACGCTGTTCGATAACTATAGCCAAGATTAGAATCTTTTTGAATGTGTGTTTTAATACTATCGAGGTCAATAAAGCAGTCGGCAACATCAATCAAACTTTCACTCGTCGTTGTTTGCAGACTCACCACTTCCACTCGAACACCCATTCTGCTGACAGCATTTACAGCATAAGCTAAATCTCCATCCCCACTCACCAAAACCGCAGTATCATAATAAGGAGCTAAAGTTATCATATCTACAGCAATTTCTACGTTCAGATTTGATTTTTTGAAATTTTCTGCTGCCAAAACAAGCTCTTTTGCTACTACACGATAGCCATTACGACGCATCCACAACAAAAAACCCTGTTGCTTTTCATTGCTGAGATCAACCCCAGTATAGAAGAAAGCACGCAACAGTCTTGAACCGTTAGTTAAATGACAAAGCAATTTAACATAGTCAATTTCTATGCCCAGTTGCAAAGCTGTATGAAACAGACTTAAGCCATCAATAAAAATAGCAACTCGACCACGATTTAAGCTATTAAAAATCGAACTATCAGGTGCAGAATCTCGCATCTTAGTATCTTTAGCTTTGATAGGAGTATCGCTCAAATTCTGCCCTTGCCAATGGGGTTTAGCTTTGAGTACTTTAGATTCCTTAAATTCATTTCTTTGTTTGCTAAAATTAGTTATAATCATTGATACCTCTGATTTTAAAGTTAGAAAAATTTTTCGGTAAATTCTCTATAGTATAGTCTGTGCTGATTTACAAACCCAGCAGGTAATGGTCTTAAGTCACTACATGCAGATAAACTTAACTGGCGCTCAATAAAATTCAAAGTAGACAGCCCAAGAGTTTGTAAATTTTCCCAGGAACGGTTTAACGATATGTTGCCTCTGTCCACAAATATGTTAATCTTTACCCACCAAGACAGCAAGAGTCTGGAAAAAATAAATCTTTTTGTCAGGATAGGGGAAAGCTTCGCGAACGTCATCTATCTATATTTTATTTTACCTCTGCATTTTAATAACCTTGCAGTCAGTAAGTTGAGATTTAAGACAGGCTAAAGACGCTCAAATACTGGCAAAGAATGTAATATGCGATGCTTGCGGCGGGCTACGCCAACGCACTTTCAAAAGTTAGGTTGTACTCAGGTATTTAAGTAATCTTTAATGTGATCAGCACTGACGACAATACCAGAATCCCGACTTCTTTAAAG
>NZ_JAWJTF010000203.1:0-4573 GCF_048836525.1 Nostoc sp. CALU 546 | reverse complement strand
TTTGATCTCAAATTTAAACTTAGTAAGGTACACACATGGCCAAAGGTGACAAAATAAACTTTTCTACTCCTAGCGGTTTCCCAGAATTTCTGCCTAGTGAAAAGCGTCTAGAATTATATTTGTTAGATATCATCCGTAGAGTTTTTGAAAGCTATGGATTTACGCCTATCGAGACACCTGCTGTAGAACGTTTAGAAGTGCTGCAAGCTAAAGGGAATCAAGGCGACAATATCATTTATGGAATTGATCCTATATTGCCACCAAATCGACAAGCCGAGAGAGATAGATCGGGCGAAACAGGTTCGGAAGCAAGAGCTTTAAAGTTCGATCAAACAGTTCCTTTAGCGGCATATATTGCTCGTCACCTAAATGAATTAACCTTTCCCTTTGCTCGATACCAAACCGATGTGGTTTTTCGGGGAGAACGGGCGAAAGATGGGCGTTTTCGTCAGTTTCGTCAGTGCGATATTGATGTAGTTGCTCGTCGTGAACTCAGCTTGCTTTATGATGCTCAAATGCCTGCAATTATCACTGAGATATTTGAAGCAATTAATATTGGCGATTTTCTGATTCGCATCAACAACCGAAAAGTTCTGACTGGTTTCTTTAAATCACTGGGAATTGCCGAAAATCAAATTAAATCGTGTATTGGTATTGTTGACACACTAGAAAAAATTGGTGAAAGTAAAGTAAAACAAGATTTAGAAAAAGAAGGAATATCAGCAGAACAGGCGCAAAAAATTATTGAGTTTATTAAAATAGACGGTTCGATTGATGACGTATTAGATAAGCTCAAGCATCTCGCCCAAAATCTGCTAGAAACTGAGCAATTAAGCTTAGGAATTACCGAATTAGAAACGGTAATTGCAGGGGTGCGTAATCTCGGAGTTGCCGAAAACCGTTTCTGTATAGATTTATCTATTGCCCGTGGCCTTGATTACTATACTGGCACAGTTTACGAAACAACCCTATTAGGACATGAAGCTTTAGGTAGTATTTGTTCTGGTGGTAGGTATGAAGAATTAGTCGGGGTATTTTTGGGCGAAAAAATGCCTGGTGTAGGCATTTCTATTGGCTTAACTCGCTTAATTAGTCGCTTGTTAAAAGCTGGTATTCTAAATACCTTAGCTGCTACACCAGCCCAAGTGATGGTAGTGAATATGCAAGAAGATTTAATGCCCACTTATTTAAAAGTTTCTCAATATCTGCGTCAGGCGGGAATTAATGTAATAACTAACTTTGATAAGCGTCCTTTGGGGAAACAATTTCAATTAGCAGACAAGCAAGGAATTCAATTTTGCGTAATTATTGGTTCTGAAGAAGCAGCAGCGCAAAAATCCTCACTCAAAGATTTGAAAACAGGTGAGCAAGTAGAAGTGCTACTAGAAAACTTGGCTGAGGAAGTTAAAAAAAGGCTTACTTAAAAGTTGATTTATAAAGTAGCGACTGTCTATTGCAATCTGCTTCATATACCCTACTTATTTAGAAGTCATTTATGAGTTTGTCTGATCTCCCTAATCTCTGGGTTCCTTTAGCACTTTTAGGTTTAATTGTGATAGCTGCTGTATTTTTCAGCCGCAGCAATTGAGATTTAAAGCATTACAGAAATTAAGTAAGGTAAAGTAGGACAGCCTTGTGCTGCCTGACAGTGCTTTGGTAATAATCAAAGTCTAGCTACAGTTTATCTAAAGCATTACAGTTGAGGTGGAGGTTCAGTTGTATGTTTGCTGTTGTCACACCCGATACAATCCATTTGCCCCCAGGTGCGGTAGTACGCCTACCTGGAAGTTGGCAAGATTATCAAGCACTGAATGAACAACTAGGCGATCGCTCCTCTCCTCGCATTAAATATCGAGATGGAGAAATTCTCTTGATGGCACCACTACCAGAACATGGGCGTAAAGTAAGTGTAATTGCAGATGTAGTCAAAGTTTTGCTCGATCATCTGGGACGAGAATACGAGGCATTTACCCCAATCACAATGGAACTACCACAAGAAAGTGGTATAGAACCAGACTACTGTTTTTATATTGAAAACTGGGAGACAATCGCAGGTAAAGATCGCATTAATTGGGGCGTCGATCCATCACCTGATTTAGTGGTGGAGATAGACATCACCAGTTACACCGATGTAAATGACTACCTACCTTATCGAGTACCAGAAGTTTGGTTGTTTAGGAAGAACCAGCTGGTAATTTACAGATTGCAGGGCGATCGCTACACTGTTGAAACCAGTAGCCGTTATTTCCCTAACATCAATGTGTCAGAAGTAATTACAGAGTGTTTTAAAATTGCCTACGAGCGCAATACTAGCGCTGCTATTCGAGAATTACGGCGGAAATTGGCAAGTGAGAATTAAAGATTATAAAAAAGGAATACGTACATGGGAAAAGGGAGATTAGAAGCATTCAGCGATGGAGTGATTGCCATCATCATCACCATCATGGTGCTAGAAATCAAAGTGCCGCATGGATTAGATTTAGCTGCGCTACATCCGCTAATCCCGGTATTTCTGAGCTACGTGCTGAGTTTTATTTATATCGGCATCTACTGGAATAATCACCATCACCTACTACAAGCAGTCCGACAGGTAAATGGGCGTATACTTTGGGCTAATCTGCATCTGCTGTTTTGGTTGTCGCTAATCCCCTTCGTCACTGGTTGGATGGGCGAGAATCACTTTGCCGCCATGCCAGTTGCCCTTTATGGTACGGTGTTGTTGTTGAATGCAATCGCTTACTTCATCCTTACCCGTGTCCTCATTTCTCACCACGGTAGGGACTCAACTTTAGCGATCGCAGTTGGTGAAGACTTAAAAGGAAAAATATCGGTGGTATTCTATGCTGTGGCAATTCCACTTGCCTTTGTGAACTCATGGTTTGCCTGTGCATTGTACGTTTTAGTCGCAATCATCTGGCTGATTCCAGATCGTCGCATTGAGAAGACTCTCACTTCCTGAACGAATTACGAATTACCTAAGTTGTTACGCATTTAATTTGTACATTTACCTGATGACAGTTAACGACTCATTTCACCAAAACAAAAGGCATAGCCGTTATCTTCTGGTGAACACATGATCAAAACCTCTGTATAAAAAATCAAGAACGCGAAGTATCTTTTAAGACGCTTCGCGTTTATATGCTAAAAAAAGATTGCCTAATTGATTGTTGTCTTAAGCTGCAACTTTTTCCTCAAATGGTTTAAAGGTTTTTTTGCTAGCGCCACAAATCGGACATTCCCAGTCTTCAGGAATTTCTTCAAAAGGTGTACCAGGTGCAATCCCCGAATCAGGATCGCCAGCAACGGGATCGTAAATCATACTGCATTGTCTACAAATCCATTTCCGAGTTTTAGGATCTTCACCAGCAACTCTGGTTGCTGTTTGTCCACCATTTAATACTTCTAAGGCTTCAGTATAGCGATCGGCGTGGTAATTTTCGATGAATTTTAACAAGCCAAAACGGTGTGCAGCTTCCCGAAATGTGTTGGCATGATCGGTAGATTCTTGAACTTGTTTGAGAAATTCTTCAGCTGCGGGATTGTCGCGATCGCGTTGGGCATCTGCGGCAAACTCAGGATACATTGTGGTATATTCATAAGTCTCGCCTTCAATTGCCAAAGATAAACAGCGAGATACAATTTCCCGCTTTTGTTCATCAGTTAAAGCCGCTGCATCTTCTACCACAAGTTCTGGATGTAGTAATTTAAAATGTGCAAAAGCGTGTTCAGTTTCTTGATCTGCTGTTTCTTTAAAAAGTTTCGCCAAGTCTGTAAACCCAAGTTGACGCGCTACATCTGCAAAAAACAGATACTTACGATTTGCCATCGATTCACCACCGAAGGCAGCTTCTAAGTTTTGGAGTGTAGTAAAGTTGGACAAATCCATAATTTTTTAATGCCTGATAAGTGATATTTAGTGCAAAAGCACAGACTCTACAACCGGATAATCAGCCGTTATTTGTATAAGTTATAAATGCTTTATACAAACTTTGTCATCCCATCTTTAGCAATCCGTTTTAATCGAAAGCCAGCACGGCTGTGTTCTCCTACTTGGACAATTATAAAACCGAAAAATTGTGCAACTGACAAATTATATTTTTGATTTAGAGATGGCTGTGATTGCTTTAATTTGTCTGAAGTTATAAAAAGGGATAGTCGGTGTATCCTGTAGCATCAGGTGCATAAAATGTTTTTGGATCTGGAGCGTTCAAATGTGCATTAAATTCTAAACGTTTTGGTAAGTCAGGATTAGCAAGATATAACTTGCCAAAAGAAACTAAATCTGCATTGCCACTAGTAAGAATGCTATCTCCTGTTTGGCGATCGTAGCCACCATTGGTAATCAAAGTACCTTGGAATATTTGTCGAAAGTAGGGTGTAACTGGGTTCATGACTTCGCGGGTTGCTAAATCAACTTCGTTCGGTTCCATCAGGTGAAGATAGGCAAGTCCAAAGGGGTTAAGAGCATTGATTGCATAACCAAAAGTTTCTTGAGGGTTAGAGTCATGCATTCCATAAAAAGTGTTACTTGGCGAAAGTTTTATACCAACCCGGTTCCCACCCCAAACGCTAG
>NZ_JAWJTF010000158.1:0-14605 GCF_048836525.1 Nostoc sp. CALU 546 | reverse complement strand
AACCTCTCTCCAAACCTCTCTCCTAAGAAGAGAAAGGCTTTGAATTCTCCTCCTTCCCTACAAGGGAAGGGGGCTGGGGGGTTAGGTTTGCCAGAGAGTATTATTGGTGCAGAAGGCGCAGTGACAGCCATTGAAGAAGACGGCAAAACAGTCCATCTGTGGTTGGCAGGATTACCGCCACAAGTGCTGCCATACTACGGAGTGAATTCTCGATTTACCTTAGCAACAACAACAGAGCAATTAATATTGCGATCGCGGACTGGGTTAACAGCAAAAGCGCAAATTTCCAAAATTGAAGGCGCAAATTCCCTACAAGTCGGGCAACTCGTCCAAGAAGCAGTCCGGGTTTTACCCCGAAATATTAATTTAACAATAGCTTTGGATACTGGATTGGAAAGAATTGAGCGGGTAGACGCCACAAGCGCCTTTGCCGCATCTTCCCATGTGTCCACCGTAGTAGCAGGAGAAAAATCGGCTGATTATATATTTGGTAAGCTACAGGAAATCCCTAGTCGTTATGGTCTATTTACTCTTGGTGGCGAGCTAATTCCTAATACCACGGGGGAAGTAGGAGAAGCAGTAAAATTAACAGCGCAAAAGTTAGCACCAAAATTATCAACCTTACTAGCAGCCAAGTTATGGCGACTCACAGAAAATCAAGGTTCTTCTCGCTTGCCTCTCAAGGTAACTTTAGAAATAATTAGTAAAATATCGCCTCGCGTCGTCATGCAGCGCGAAACAGTACGAGCTTTCAAAACTGAAACTCCGATTAAAAAATCACTCCCCACTCCCATTGTCCCTATTGGTAGTCAAATGCAATATCGAGTGGAAAATCAGAGCGATCGCCCAGTATATTTAATCTTGCTAGGATTAAAGAATAATCATACAGCAGTTGCCTTTTACTCTTGGGAAACTCCCCAAGAACCAAACACTGAAGATACCAAGCCTCTTCTCAAAGAAGTCGTCATCGCCCCAGGTGAAACCCTCACCCTGCCCCAAACTAATGGTGCGCCAGCTTTCTTTTGCGAACAACAGCTGATTTTTAGTACAGCCCCTTTTAGCGGAACTATCGCCGCTTTGAACACTGCTAAGTATTCCACAGAACAACAACCAATTAACCCATTGTTGAATTCCTTGGATGTTGCACAAGCGTTGCTACAAGACCTACATAACGCCAGTCTCCTCAAAACGGAGATGAATGGCACAGCAGCCGACTCATATATCTTGGATGTGAATAATTGGGCAAGTCTTAGCTTTAGTTTTCAAGTGGTGTAAACATGGAATTCATTAACTTAGTTGTGTATGTAACTATATATTCTGTGTTAACACGTAATAAAGTTTCATGAAAATCAATAATCAGGTAGGGTTAGTGTTGTCACTCGTCTTACTATCTGGCAGTGTTGCTGCTGCTCAACCAAAGCCAACTGGCTCAGAAAAGCAGCCTCAGTCCAATGCGACAATTTCAATTCAACAGTTAAAGGAACTGGAAAAACTACAGCAAGAAAAAGAGATACGCGATCGCGTCCAATCTGAAGTAGACCGGGCTTTTGGTAACAGCACAACCCTACTCAACATTTTGCTAATTGTATTAACTTTTTTGCCAATATTAGCAGCGGCCGGTGTTTGGCTGCTGCGTCGTAGTGTAGTTAGTGAATTAGTAGCTGAAACAAAGCAACAATTAGAGACAGAAGTAAAAACACAACTGGAAAAAGAAGTCGCGGCAGAAGTAAAAAAGCAAACAGAAGATTTTAAGCAAGAGCTAGAAATATTAAAGTCAGACTTTTTAGGGCAATTATCCCAATTAAATAATCTATTTTTAGATGCTCAAAACCAAAAAGAGCAAATTCTTCAGCAGCTTTCTGGATTAACACCTTCTCCTTCATTAACACAAGATTATTATGTCCACCCAGAAATTCAGCAAAAAATCCAAGAATTAACAGCACAACTAGAAATACTAAAGGCTGGAAATACTCATTTATTTTTCACTGCCAATGATTATTTGAAACAAGGAGATGCTTTATTTTTTGAAAGTAGGTATGAGGATGCATTAGCTTGCTACGATCAAGTTATTCAGAGAGAACCTAATTCTTTTCTTGCTTGGGTAAATCATGGTTGGGCGCTGAGAAGATTAGGACACTATCAAAAGGCATTATTATCTTATCAAAAAGCAATTGCTATCCAATCAGATAACTATATAGCTTGGTTTGGGTGCGGTAATTCGCTTAGAAAATTACAACGATATGATGAGGCGATCGCTTCTTATGATAAAGTCTTAGAACTTCAGCCTGATTTTCATTGGGCTTGGGGTCATAAAGCCCGTTGTCATGCATTAAAAAATGAGCGTGATTTAGCCATTGAAAGTTTGACACAGGCAATTAGATTAAGAGGCGATCAACATCGAGAGTTTGCAAAAAATAATTCTGAATTTGATCTAATTCGAGCAGACGAACGATTTCAGAAAATACTTGCAGGTTAGATTTTGGCAGCCTGCAATCTATCTGTTTATCTACAAGAGTAGGCATCTTTATATCTGATTTGTAAGTCCTGCATTTTGTACATCACTTAAAAAGCCAACTGCTGTATTTTATTCTTGCCCACTTACTTAAACATAGAATAAGAATATGCAAAACACAGATATAGTTGTCATTGGTAGCGGTATTGGCGGTTTAAGTTGTGCTGCTCTTTTGGCACGGTATGGCTTTGATGTAATAGTCTGCGAAAGCCACTCCATCCCTGGTGGTGCGGCCCACAGCTTTGAGCGCAATGGGTTCAAATTTGACTCAGGCCCGTCCCTTTATTCTGGACTGTCTTACAGCCCATCTACCAATCCCCTAAAACAAGTATTGGATGCAATTGGCTCTGAACTACCATGCGTAACCTACGATACTTGGGGTTGTTGTCTACCAGAAGGTGACTTTGACACATCGGTTGGTGCCGAGCAATTTTCTGAAGTGCTGATGAAATTGCGTGGTAATCATGCTGTTACCGAATGGCAAGAACTCCAGCGCGTTATGGAACCATTCGCTAGTGCAGCAATTTCTATACCACCAGCCGCATTACGTTTTGATTTGGGTGCAGCTAGAACTGTAGCCCCATTTGCCCCATCTCTGGCAAAACATCTGACAGATGTCATCAAGTTGACGGGCCCCTTTAGCCGAATTATGGATGGCGTTGTTAAAGACCCATTTACCCGAAATTGGCTGAATTTGCTGTGTTTTCTGCTTTCTGGGCTACCCGCAGATGGCACTAGTGGCGCAGAGGTAGCATTTATGTTTGCGGACTGGTATCGACCAGACGCAGTACTTGAATATCCCATTGGTGGTAGTGGTGCTTTAGTTGACAGCCTTGTACAAGGATTGGAGCGTCACGGCGGGAAGCTGATGCTGGGCGCTCATGTGGAGGAAGTGCTTGTAGAAGGGAATCGTGCGGTGGGTGTGCGTCTGCGCGATCGCCAAGAAATTCGGGCGCGTCGAGCAGTAATTTCTAATGCATCGGTTTGGGACACACTGAAGCTACTACCAGAAAAGGCAATACCCAAAAACTACCGCACTAAACGACAGGCGACACCTGAGTGTGATAGCTTCATGCATCTGCATTTAGGTATTGATGCTCAAGGATTACAGTCAGATTTGCGGTGTCATTACATCGTGGTTAATGACTGGGAATTGGGCATAACAGCACCTCAGAATGTCGTGGTGATATCAATCCCTTCAATTCTCGACCCATCTCTAGCACCACCGGGTAAACACGTGATTCATGTGTATACTCCTGGTAATGAGCCATACTCTATCTGGCAGGGAATGGATAGAAAAAACCAGGAATATGCCGAGCAAAAGCGATCGCGTGCAGAAGTAATGTGGCAAGCGCTACAACGAATCATTCCAGATATTCGCTCTCGTTGTGAAGTCACACTTGTTGGTACACCTCTAACCCACGAGCGTTATCTCCGTCGTCACCAAGGTTCTTATGGCCCAGCAATTCAGGCTGGAAGTAGTATGTTTCCTGGCCCTGGCACACCTCTACCAGGATTGATGTGCTGTGGAGACTCGACATTTCCCGGCATTGGTTTACCAGCAGTCGCCGCCAGTGGGATGATTGCTGCAAATACCCTTGCACCTGTTAAGAAGCATTTAGCCATGCTTCAGGATATCAAGTGCATTTAATTTGATAAAACAGGAGTCAGAATTCAGAATGGGCTAAACGCCCCGCTACCGCTAACTGAATTCTGAATTTGTGAATACTCTATCCCTTTATGGGTAGAGTTTTAAGGTGAGAATATTTTAATTTTTTTCGCTTGACTTCGGGTGTTAGCGTAGCGGGACGAAGTACGGTTTTAACCAATATTCGTCACCAACTCGTACAGAATTCATACTGAATTCTGACTCCTGAGTTCTGAATTCTTCTTATAAAATCTCGTTGCCAAGAGAGCCGCACCCACTGCCAAAACTGCCAGTACACTGTCAGGTTCGGGTACGGCAGCAACTTGAGCATCAACTCGTGCAGTTCCAGCAAACAAACCTGTTAAATCAGGGTCGCCTAGTATATTTGCAAACTCTGGAGAAATCAACAATCTAACATCGGGAATGGTTAAAGTTTGACCATCAAATGCTACAGGTTCCGGAAGACTTAAATCAAACAAAATTGTATTTAAAGAAAATGTGTCTCTTAAAACAAATCCGCTGGCATTTGGGACGGTACGTCCTGGAGCAAAACCTATTGAAAACTCACCAACAGTAATTTGATCGTTGAAGGTAACAGTACCAGTATGTTCGATTGTACCTGAGAGCGGAGTAAAACCGCCCTCGTCACTGAATGTAAAGTTGGTGGCTGAGTCGATGCTGAAGCCAACTAAATAATTGCTGGGAATTGGTGTGACTGTATGATTATCGCCTGTCAAGATTAGCCCGATATTTCTCAGAATATCCTCGTGGTCACGATCAATGCTGGTGACTCCAGATATCACTTTAAAAGTTGCAGCCTCTACTTGTATGGGTGCAATTGACATAAAAGCTGCTATTGTACAACCAAGAATCCCTGCAAACTGAGAAAAACGCATATATAGTCCTGATGATATTTGTAGTTTATTTTATCTAATAAAAGACTCTTTGTTAATCTAATAACTGATGAATTAACGCTAAGAATACACCCTAACAAGATGAAAAAATTATTTTTTAAATTTAACAACAATTTAACAACAAGTAATCATCAAGTTAATATCAAAATTTAGGTCATACAGTTACAAAGGCAAGGTTATTTAGGTGGGTAAAAATAAATATAACTGCTTATGATAGAGCATAAAATATGAGGCGTAAGGCATTAGGGAACAAAGATGATAAAAATATAGCTATGTTTAATTATGTCCACTTCCAATTATTTAGCCTTAAACCTAAAACTATGATGTGGTCAAACATAAGTTTTATCTCTAATTTATTGATAAGTTTAGGTTAATACCGTTTCTTTGTGAAGCTGCATATCATTCACCCCCCGGCTATCGCCGTCCCTCCTTGCCAAGGGGGGACTACTGTATCTTTATACAGAATTGGTATAAGAAGTGAAGCACTGTTTTATACGGTTTCAGTTTAATAATGTAGGACTTACGCATTGACAAGAAATACCAAATATGTATCAGGTGAAAGCCCAAATCTTTCGTAGGGGTTTAGTATGCTAAACCCCTACAGCATCGTCTATTTACGATCAAAGGATAAGTAATCAAAGCCTGAAACAACCTATTTTTCTTAAGGCACATCATGAGGAATTTGTATAGTGTAGTAAGAGCAAATTCCGTTCGCCAAATACTTTTAAAAATTCTTAATTCACAAACTTGTTCTAATCCACCAGCCTATTTTCTCCAAATTAGGATCTATTTCCTGCCAAAAACTTGCTGATGAGTCTACTTCTCTTTTTCCTGCGAGTATTTTCTCTATACTGTCGAAGTTTTTTTGAATCAACTGTTTATCTAGTTTAGGAATATCTAATTTCAGATATTTCAACCGATTGGGTAACTCTACTTGCTCTGTTGTTGACAAGTGAGTAATCTGATCAATTTTTTCTAAAATTTTGTCTACTGATGCAATGACTTCTTGCATATTCGGCTTTTTAGTTTGTAATTGCAAATCTTTTTCTTCAAAAGCTTCTTCTTGATTCCCTAACCTTACTATCACTATTTTGACGAAGAAAATATTATAATCAATTTCACTTACTTCACCAACTTGTTGATGATATTTTCCAGTTTTATTTATCAGTACTATGTCACCTTTCTCAATTCTGTCTTTCATGATTTCTACAGCCTCTAAATTAAATTGCTAAATAATCTCCTCTACGGAAAATACTACTCTAAAGCCACAAACTCTCAGCCCACCGTCTGACTCATTCCAGCTACGGCTAGCGCTGCGACACAGTTCTGCGTTGAAACTCCAAGAACCACCGCGTAGTACCCGGCGATTAATATCACCGCCAACTTCCCAAGCTGTTCCATCTGAGGGCGCATCGTTGTAATTGTTGTGCCATGCATCAGCACACCATTCCCAAACTAGCCCGTGCATATCGTACAATCCAAAGGCGTTGGCGACTTCAAAACTACCGACGTTGGTTGTTTCTTTACGGAATTTGCTTTTTGGTTCGATAGTGCAACTGACTAACTCAGAGGTAATGGTTTCGCCAAAGTGGAAGGATGTTGTAGTTCCAGCCCGACAAGCATATTCCCATTCAGCTTCACTTGGTAAACGATAGTCGCGTCCAGTTTTTTCTGATAGTCTGAGACAGAATTCTACAGCCTCATACCAAGATACATTTTCTACTGGTCTATCTAGACCTTTGAATTTCGATGGATGGGGATTTAAAGCTTGTTTAACTTTGGGTAAAGCTGCTACTACTCTCCACTGTGCTTGAGTTACGGGAAATTTCCCCATAAAAAATGGTTCAACGGTAACTTGATGCCGAGGACGTTCGTCAGCATCTCCTTCAAACTCTGGTGAACCCATCATATAAGTACCACCAGGAATCGATACCATTTCTAATGTGACAGATTTACCCAATTCTTCGGCAAAGAAGTTTGCATTGCAACTCATGCGATTTACTTCTCTACCACCTGTGTCTACTGTCACTACGTCAAATTCAAAGGTTTCTAAGGGTGGTAATGGTACGATTACTTTTTGTGGTAGCGGCGGTAATATAGGTTGGGACATCGAAACAATTTTAAGGGCAACAGGTTCAATGTTCGATGTTGCAAATTTCAAATCGTTGAGAACTTCTACTGCTGTTTGATATCTTTCGCTCGGTAGATATTTTAGTAATTTATCTAATATTTTTCCTAAGTCGTCGCTAATAGTAATACCTTTTTCTTGTAAACGTTCGCGCCACAACCACTTAGCATTCATTGCATCATAAATAGGATCATTAACCTGTCCAGAAGCATCCTGGAACGGCAAACATCGAGTTAAAAGACGCACACAAGTTACACCCAAAGCATACAAATCACTGCCGTGACAAGCAAATCCAGCCATTTGTTCTGTTGGGGCATAACCAAGGGTATAAATTACTGTAGCTTGTCTTCCTAAACTGGTTTGTGTTACCTGTTTAGCACCGCCAAAGTCAATTAATACTGGTTTTTCATCACTTGCACGACGAATAATGTTTTCTGGTTTGATATCCCGATGAATGACGTTATGGGTATGAATGAATTGCAGTACTGGCAATAAATCAGCTAAAAGTTCCCAAATTTGTGATTCATCATAGATTTGTTGCTGAACTTCTTGTAAGAGAGTTTTTCCTTGAATAAATTCTTGTACGAGATATAAACTAGCACCTTGTTCAAAGTAAGCTAGTAATCTGGGAATTTGGGTGTGATTTTCTCCCAGTTCATACAACCGAAAAGCCTCTTCTTTGAAAAATTCTGCTGCTTTGGTGCGTTGTCCTGTTCCCTGAAATTGTGGGAAAAATTGTTTGATGACGCAAGGCGCGTTTAGTCTGTCTACGTCTTCTGTAGCATAGGTTCTGCTAAATCCACCTTCACCTAAAAGTCTTAATACGCGGTAACGGTTTCTTAGCAGTTTGCCAAAGTTGCTTTGTCCGCAACTCACACAAAATCTATTGCTATCAGAGTTGAATGGATTTGAGCAATTGGGATTTTGGCAGATTTGCATAATGAGGGGGAAATAGCATCTTCTCCAAAGTTAGCCCCAATATTATCTAATTGAAAACAGTTATGTAGAGAAGCGAACACGGAAGTTTATTCATGTGCTTAAAACTATCTTTAACACGAGGATAGAAGGATGAATAAATTATATTTATTTATACCAATTCAATTAATGATTGCAACACATACTTGGGTTAAGACGCGATGAATCGCGTCTCTACAAATGGTGTATTTGTCGCATTCTTTTTTACAATTGGTATTACTTATCTATACTATGACGTTGTGTTAGCAGAAAGTATGGCACATTGCCATAATGTTTGGGCGTTGGGCTTGCCGTAATGCACCCTAAATTTTAATATAGCTGTTGTTCATGAACCAAAAAAGTTCACGAAGAACGAAATTGCCAATAATATTTATTGCAAATTAAAACTCTTATTTAAAAGTTTTCTTCTCTCCAGAGGCGCGAATTAATTCAGCTACAATAGCAACGATCGCAGATACGGAAATTAACATTACACTAAGAGCATTAATATCAGGTTTAACTCCTGTTCTAATCCGGCTAAAAATTTCCATTGGCAGAGTGTTAGAACCGCTACCAGCAGTAAAACTGGAAATGAGAAAGTCATCTAGGCTGAGAACAAAGGCTAAGAGACAACCGGCTACAATTCCAGGCATTAATTCAGGTAGCAATACTTTGATGAAAGCTTGGGTTGGTGTAGCGCCTAAATCTAGTGCTGCTTCTTCTAAGTGAGGATCTAAATTAGTTAGTCGTGAAGCAACCACAAGTCCGACGTAAGCGAGACAAAACACTACATGGGCTGCAACTATCGTCCACAAACTCAAAGGGATTGCAAAGGCGGCTAGACATACTAGGGTAGCCACTGCGATCGCAATATCGGGAATAATTAATGGTAGGTAAGCAATACCCCGATACAATTTCTTACCAGGAAATTCGTAACGCGCCAACCCAACCGCCATCAAGGTTCCCAGCACTGCTGAAACTGCCACTGCACAACCAGCAACGATCATACTGTTTTGCAAAGCTGATAAGATGCGATCGTCACTGAACAACTTGCGATACCAATCGAGAGTGAATCCTTGCCAAGTTGCACTGTAGGGTGACTGATTGAAGCTATAAAAGCCAAGTACCAGTATGGGCAGGTACATGAACACAAATATCAGTAGTGAGAAAACCGCTTGCCATGAGACACGCGGTTTTTTGAGAGATGGAGAGATATTCACGTTTATATATATGATGATTTTTATTGATAGCAATACAAAATATCATATTTTGTGTAATTAGTCAACAACTTAACAGTCAAAAGTATTATGGAATAGGTTTTTTACGGATTTTAAATGGTTGCTCTATTTCCGCCGTGGCGTACTAGTTAATTATTACTTTTAAGAAAATAGATAAAACTTCTAAAAAAATACCACTTCTGATTTCAAACCATCGAATTTACCAAAATCTGTCCTTTGGATGGATGCAGGTTAACCTTTAGAGTACGGAAAGCCGCCCAAAGAGTCTCTACACGCTTTATTCTTTAATTAATATTTGTAAACAAGTTAATTGGCAAGCAATAGCATAGTTTTATCGCCCAATATCACCATTTAGCTTAGATTATAACGATTTTAGGAAGTTTATTTTTATAAAAAAATCCATATTTAAAATTGCCATAAATCATCAAAAAATCATAAATCAGAATATAGCTACCTCTTTAGGGGTGGGTAATTTCCGTACTAGGATAGACAAGGAATATAGAATTAACAGCATAACATTTGAAGGAGATTGTTAAAAAGTTTAGTATCTGAAGTTACTTTCGGATGCCAAGTTAATCAATTACAAGCACTAAAACAACAGAAATAAAAACGTCTAATTCAAGTTTTATCGAACAAAATTTAGGAGTCAGGAGCGGAGCCGGAGACGCTCCTGAATTCTGAATTCTGACTCCTGAATTCTAACTCCTGAATTCTAACTCCTGAATTCTGACTCCTGAATTCTGACTCCTGCTTTCTTCTTCAATTTTTAAGAGGTTTATGATGAGAATTGCTCAAGTTGCTCCATTATGGGAAAGAGTTCCACCTCCAGGTTATGGTGGGATAGAGTTGGTAGTAGGGTTACTGACAGATGAATTAGTCCGACGCGGACATGACGTAACCTTATTTGCATCGGGAGATTCTATGAGTCTGGCAAAATTAAGGTCAGTTCATCCCCGTGCCCTCAGACTTGATCCGACTATCAAAGATTTTGGCATTTACGAGATGCTGAATCTAGCTTCGGTGTATGAACGCGCAGAAGAGTTTGATATTATTCACTCCCATATCGGACATGGGGCATTATCTTACGCAAATCTTGTCACAACCCCTACAGTTCACACGTTGCACGGTATTTTTACCCCTGACAACGAAAAGATGTTTAGTTTTGGTAAAAAACAACCCTACGTCAATATTTCCGATTCACAACGAGAACCAAGGTTAGGGTTGAACTGTATAGCAACGGTCTACAACGGGATTGATGTCAGCAGTTATAAGTTTCACTCCCAACCACAAGATCCTCCTTACCTAGCGTTTTTGGGTCGGATATCTCCTGAGAAGGGAGCGCACTTAGCCATAGAAATTGCCAAACAATCTGGTTGGCACTTGAAAATGGCAGGTAAGGTGGATGTCGTTGATGTGGAATACTTTGAGAAAGAAATCAAACCACTGATTGACGGGGAGCAAATTGAGTATCTGGGTGAAGCCAACCATGTTCAAAAAAATGCTCTGATGGGAGGTGCAGTAGCAACTCTATTCCCCATCACTTGGCGGGAACCCTTTGGATTGGTGATGGTGGAGTCAATGGCTTCGGGTACGCCAGTGATTGCAATGAAATTGGGGTCTACTGAAGAGGTAATTTCCCACGGCAAGACGGGTTTCCTCTGCAATAATATTCAAGAATGCATTAGTGCTATCGATCGCGTCATAGAGTTAGACCGCTATGCCTGTCGTCAGTATGTCGAAAATCTTTTCAGCGTTGAACACATGACTGATGGTTATGAGGCAGTTTATCAACAAATAATCGCAGAACGATTTTCTCAGAATGGGCATTTTCGCAATTTGGTTGAGTTAGCTGATCGCATTTAAATACCTATTCATGTGGTTTTACAGCCCTGGCGAAGGTCATTCAGGGCTAAACAAACAAAGCCCACCTCCGTGGGCTAATATGAAATCAAGCTTTTTCTCAAAAAATTCGCTGCATCTACCAATTAGCAATTGCTAAAAGTAAATAAAGACTACTACCAAATTAGGCGATCGCTCCATTTTTCTACAGTTCTAGCACTCACTCCTGGAACTCGTTCTAAGTCTTGCAAAGATGTAAATTTTTGCTGTTGACGGCTAAGAATTATCCGCTGCGCTAATTTCTTCCCAACACCAGGGAGAGTTGCTAATTCTTCCAAAGTTGCAGTGTTAATATTTAGTTGTTTAATTGCTTGTGGTTCACTTGATGAAGAAGTTTTTATTTGGGGACACCGTGTTTGTTCTAATTTGATTTTTTCTTGAATTGCTGGTGGTAAGCCCGGTTTCACTTTGATATAAAGACGAGCAAATTCTCGCACATAATGAGCAGCAATGATGGGATTTTCAATCACTACAAGTGTCTCATCGTTACCATAATTAGCGGCATCTGACCAATTATGAGAACCTGTAATTACTGTTGTACCATCAATAACACCAAATTTGTGATGTAATAGATCACCTTTGGGTAATAGAGGTACGCCTACAGTAGTAATTGGATTAGTCCAAGGATGGTTGTCAACTTCATATTTACATTTATTACTGAGAGCAACCCCCATCATATCCAATGCTTCACTATAGGGACGATAGGCAAATTGTGGTTCAATTAAAGCGCGAATTTGGACACTTTGTTGATGGCGTTTTTCTAAAATATTTGCAAGCCGCTGATCGGAAAACACAAATAATGCCAAATCGGTAGATTTAGTTGCGGAATCTAAAGTTTTGCCAATTAAACCATTACTACTGTTACTCCAAGGTTGAGTTGGAGAAGTAGGCGAAAATTGTACAGTAATTTGGGTGTTACCTAAAGTTATTTGTTTAGGTAAACGCATCGGTTTTTGCAAACCAAATCGACTATCTGGCTGACCTTCTGGCCCGTCACCCCACATAATGTTAAACTCTTCTGTAAATAAAGATGCTAATTCTGGACTGTCAATTTGCAATAAGTTATTGGCATTTCCTAAAGTGTTGGGATTTGTAAAATCACCAGATGTATCACTTAAAGTAAAATTAGCAGAAGTGATAATTAAAATCCGATTATCCACAATCACAAATTTATGATGCATCAAGCTACTACCTGCTGAACCATCTGCTTGATCATCAATCCAGGGAATTTGGGCATTCTGCAAAATCATCAAAGCATCTCTTTGATTGATTTCTGCTGGACTAAGTTGATTGTCTTGGTTAATATCGATAAATTGGCGAAACTCGTTATAGCGTTCCTGTTCCCTTTTATCTAACTTACCTACTTCGGCAGATGTTAAGCTACTCCAAGGTCGGCTGTAGTTATTTTCTAAAATTATCCTGACTTTTACCCCAGCTTTTTGTCTATCAACTAATGCTTGGGCAACTTTGGGTAAACGTAATTCTTGCACCGCCACATCTACTGTAGATTTAGCCTGTGTAATAGCATCGGCAATCTGTTTTTCTAAATCATCCCCAAGGCGAGTTTGCTGGCGGTAAGATTCTTTGTATTCTGAAGACTCAGAATGGTTAAAGTAAACTTGAACTAATGGGTCTTGTGGTAAGGGTTCTGGACGCTGATTGTAGGACTGGACTCGTTGACAACCAGCAAGGGAGAATATTACTAAAAAGATATATAAAAAATATCTTTGTCTAGAGATAAGTTGCACTGTAATCTGTTAAAAGTGGATTGGGAGTGGACATATTTATCATTCCCAAAATGTTGTGTTCTGAATTAAGTAGAAAAATAGCTTTCCAAGGCAAGGGAAAAATCTATTTCTAGAGGCAGAATTACAAAGATTTTTTCCGGTTTTTTTACTCAAGCTGATCATATCAGCAGTCTATACCAACGTGTGTTCTCACCATTAGCGGTTATATGCAAATTTATCTAGATTACAGCGCCACTACACCTACTCGAAAAGAAGCGATCGCAGTTATGCAAACAATCCTCACTCAACAGTGGGGCAATCCTTCCAGCTTACACGAGTGGGGACAACGGGCTGCAACAGTTGTAGAACAAGCTAGAGTCCAAGTTGCTGGTTTAATTAACGCTGCCAATTCGGAATCTATCATTTTTACCTCTGGCGGCACTGAGGCAGATAATCTAGCAATTATGGGCGTGGTTCGGTTGTATGCTGTTCCTCAACATATAATTATTTCTAGCGTTGAGCATTCCGCAATTTCTGAAACAGTAAGGTTGCTAGAAGTGTGGGGTTGGGAAGTTACGCGCTTGTCTGTGGATATTAAAGGCAGAGTCAACCCCTTGGATTTAAAGGCGGCGTTGCGACACAACACAGTCTTAGTTTCTATAATTTACGGTCAAAGTGAAGTAGGAACGGTGCAACCGATCGCAGAACTGGGTAAAATAGTGCGATCGCATGGTGCTTTGTTCCATACAGATGCGGTGCAAGCTGCGGGACGCTTACCCATAGATGTGCAACAACTTCCTGTAGACTTACTTAGCCTTTCTAGTCATAAAATAT
Source organism: Nostoc sp. CALU 546 (assembly GCF_048836525.1). Taxonomy (NCBI): domain Bacteria; kingdom Bacillati; phylum Cyanobacteriota; class Cyanophyceae; order Nostocales; family Nostocaceae; genus Nostoc; species Nostoc sp. CALU 546. Next base: position 751 of record NZ_JAWJTF010000158.1, on the reverse strand, counting down.
ATGGGCCTCAAGGTGCTGGGGCGCTATATGTGCGTCCTGGTGTGGATTTGATGCCCCTAGTCAGTGGTGGTGGACAAGAAATGGGATTGCGTTCTGGTACACAAGCAGTACCGATAATTGCCGGATTTGGTATAGCAGCAGAATTAGCAGCCGAAGAATTGCCTACAGAAACACCACGATTGATTGAGTTACGCGATCGCGCCTTTGCCCAATTAGCTGAGATTCCTGGTTTAATTCCTACAGGGGATGCTTGCGATCGCTTACCTCACCATATCAGTCTGTGCCTAGAAAACGCCGATGGCGAAAAACTCAGCGGTAAAGCCTTAGTACGTCAGCTAAACCTTGCAGGCATCGGCATCAGTGCTGGTGCTGCCTGTCACAGTGGTAAACTTAGCCCTAGTCCGATATTGTTAGCGATGGGTTATTCAGAAAAAGCGGCTTTGGGGGGAATTCGCATCACATTGGGGCATGATACCACCGCAGCTGATATAGATTGGACAGTGATGGTATTGAAACAAGTTTTACAGAGACTAACACCGGATTTATCTTTAGTTAAGCGTTAAATCCAATCTTAATAAATTACAGACAACATTGGGGTTGCATATTTGCGGGATGATTTTACTATTATTTGTGGGGTGGGCCGAAAAGCCATTGCTGTCAACTTAACGCGACACCTCACGTCAGCCAGGGATTGTAAATCCCTGTCTCCTAGCTAACGTCCTCTGACGATGACTATAGAGATAAAGTGCAA
>NZ_JAWJTF010000078.1:0-45451 GCF_048836525.1 Nostoc sp. CALU 546 | reverse complement strand
ATAAACTAGAGCTAAAATCACTTCGCTGACGTTGTTATTTTGATAAGCGTCCCAGATAAAGAAGCCAATTCCGACAATACCGGACATGACGATTTCGGCGGCGATAATCGCTAACCAAGCTAAACCGATCGCAATTCTCAAGCCGGTAAAGATGTAGGGTAATGCCGCCGGAATCAAAATATTAGTGAAATATTCTTTGCGGCTAAGTTGCAGAACTTTGGCGACGTTGTTGTAATCTTGGGGAATTTGGGTAACACCGACAGCAGTGTTAATTAAGATGGGCCAAATGGCGGTGATGAAGATTACGAATAAGGCTGCGGGTTCGTTTTGTCGTAAAGCTGCTAAAGAAATGGGAACCCAAGCTAGAGGTGGTACTGTCCGCAGTAGTTGAAAGATGGGGTCTAATGCTTTGGACATGGTTTTATTCACCCCAATCAAAATGCCCAAGCCAATACCAACGATCGCAGCTAGGGTATAACTGATAGCAACCCGTTGCAAACTAGCGAGAATCTGCCAAAATAGACCTTTATCAATGCCACCTCGGTCATAAAATGGCCAGAGAATCAAAACCCAAGTGTCTTGGATAACCTGTATTGGCCCTGGTAATGTGGCTCCCGGAGTCCAGGCGAATAATTGCCAGAGAATCAGGAAAATTGCGATCGCGATCGTTGGTGGTATAAGATCGGGAAATTGCTTTTTCAGGCTGGATATAAAGCCATTACTCAATCTAGGGTTTGCAGGGCGTTTTTGGGCGAGTGTCATGATGCTGTGTTCTCCTCAAATTTTATTTGTTATTTGTCATTTGCAATATCTCTAGACGCGATGAATCGCGTCTCTACAAGAGAGGAATTGCATCTCTATTTTTTGATTTTGAGACTCTTCAAATATTCTTCTGGCTTTTCGGGGTCAAATTTGATGCCATCAAAAAACTCTTCTACACCACGGGATGTATTTGTAGGAATATCAGCAGTAGCGATGCCAGCTTCTTTGGCAGCTTCTTTCCAAATATCTTCGCGGTTGACTTTGTTGATAAGTTCCTTAGCTTTAGCAGCATTATTGTCTAGGTAATCTTTTGGCAAGAATCCCCAACGAACATTTTCAGTGATGAACCACAAATCATGACTCTTGTAGGGATAGGAAACACTACCTTTTTCATCTTTCCAGTAGTAAGCAGCCATTGATTTATCATCAATCTTGCGACCATCACCCATGTCATATTTGCCTTGGTATGGATCTGCTAATATTTCCGGTGAAGAAAGATTGAAATAATTACGTCCAGCGAGAATTTGAGCCGCTTCTTTGCGGTTGTCAAAATTATCTAACCACTGTTGGGCTTCCATAATTCCTTTTAAAATTGCTTTGGTAGCCTTGGGATTTTTATCAACCCAGTCGCCTCTCATGGCAAGGTATTCTTCAGGATGATTCTTCCAAATTTCTGCGGTTAATGCTGCTACGTAGCCGATTTTGTCTTGCACCAAGCGATAAGGCCAAGGATCGCCTGTACTAAAGGCATCCATTGTTCCTGTTTTCATGTTGGCTACAGTTTGCGCCGCTGGTACTGTGAGCAATTTGACATCTGCATCTGGGTCTAAGCCACCTGCTGCTAACCAGTAGCGAATCCATAAATCTTGGTTGACGTGGGGAAAGGTGAATGCAGCAGTGAAGGGGGTTGAGGATTTTAATTCGGTAAATAGGGACTTAGCGCCAGCGAGTTGTAAGCTAATACCTTTGCCTTGGTGCTTGCTGGCGATCGCAATTCCATTTCCATGTGTAATTAATTGACATAATACATACATGGGGATTTTTTGATTGCCCTTGGTAATTAAACCTTCTGAAATTAAATGTGGCATTGGCATCTGCCATTGACCGCCATCTATCCCACCACCGGCAGAACCAATTTCTACGTTGTCTCTAGCTGCACCCCAAGAAGCTTGTTTGGAAAGGTCAACATTAGTCATCCCATACTTTGCAAAAAAGCCTTTTTCTTTAGCAATAATTAAAGGAGCCGCTTCTACAATGGGAATATATCCTAACTTGACTGTAGTAGTTTCTGGTGTTTGTTCAGGGCTAATATTAGCAACCGTTTGAGCAGTTGGCTGTGCTTGAGTGCTTCCACCAGTTAGGTTTTCAGGAGGATTACCCAAACAGCCTTTGAGGAATACAGCACCCGCAGATGCTCCGGCTGTGAAGATGAATTTGCGGCGAGAAATTTGATTAAAAAATTCTGTCATAAATATCTCCTGAAAATGTAAATGTTATTTTTATAGCTATGACAATTTAGGCAAAAAACCTTATGTTTCTTGCATTATTAATGATTAATCAAGCTATATTTGACCAAGCGATCGCAGCCATTTCATCAATGAAATAGCTAGCTATATAAAAACTCGGTTAAATTATTGGCTCTGCTTTTCTAGTGTGATGCAGAGGTGTCATTCACCTTGTTGAAATCAGTTTACAGCCTTTGAAGCCGAAATTGTTAACTTGGAGTCGGGATTATTAAACAAATATTAGATTGGATGTATAAGGAAAAATTTATCTATTTTCCTTAACTATAGGAATAATTTTTAATATATCAACTATTATTTATGAAGACTATTGTGTTTACTTTATGATTGACTATCTTCACTTCTTTTGTAACTTAAATTTTAGTAGTAATTTGTCATCTATAAGTTTTTATTTATCACAGCTATTATGTTATCTCTATAATTTAGGAATCGTACTGCGATGAGAGCGAGATGGTAAGGCTGGGAAAGCTGTAGACCTAAGTAAACACCCCAAATAGGTGTATTTCTTATCCAGCGATCGCAACTATCTGCCATTTCCAACACCACGAAGAAACCCCGTCTCTTTAAGCAGCTGCCGTAGCTCTTTGTGACGAAGTTTCGTATCCTTGTTGTTGTTTTCCCACATATCAGAAAAGAAGTCTTGCATCAGCGCAATGATACTGCGGTACTTGACGATGCTGGCAACATAAAAATTATCTAACTTCATGACTCCATCAGCATGTATCTGCTCAATGTTGTCGAGTAATATAGAGCGCAGTTCATAAGGTTTTAAGCCTTCTTTTATGCCATATTTTTCCATAATCCGGCGTTTATCGTTCTCCGAACACAAATCATATGGCGCTCGAATCAGATGACCAAGATTCCGCAGAACTTCTCCGTAGTCATAAAATCTGTTCTGCTTAAAAAAAGACTCTTCATCTTTCGTCAACGTAAAACTCTTATCAAGTACCAAACCAAAATCGGTCAAATATGTCCGCTTACCGTCGGTGAGGATATTGCGAAAATGTGCGTCAAAGTGGATGATTCCCTTCGTTCTCAAAAAGGTAATCGTCGTGCGTAAGTCATTTAGGGGTTTTTGAAGTTTGTTGGGGTTTTCCCGCAGCCATGTTTCCAGAACATGGGGTATGTACTCTAGAAACAGAACCAACTCATAGTTGGCGATCGCTCTATCTAACATATAATTGCCGGCGTTGGTACTATTGCCCCAGTACTCCACATAACTTTTTAGACGCGATCGATCAACATCCGCCCGCCGCCCGGAGAAAGGAATAATCCGATAATGGTACATCAGTGGGAAAGTGGCAATTACGCCCGACAATACCCAGTTGGTTGTCTTGATATGGGTAACAAGTTCCCGAAAGACTCCAAAACCAGTGGAACCGAAGCCGTAATTACAGTAAGTCGGCAGATTGTAGAGGTTTCTGGTGGAGAACAGGTTGTCATATTCGATGTTTGTAACCGGAACACGTTTCACAAAGACCTTAGATTCCCCAAGGACGATGGTGTGATTCATTCCCCAACCCGTACTCGACTCATGCGACTCACTATTGTCAAATAGAGAACGCAATTGTGCATTATCCAACTGAGCGATTTGTGAACTGAGCTTGAAGTACCTCTTCCTTCTAAGTTCTATATGCTTCTTAGGCATTTTCACCCGTCCAGCTACAGTATGAGAAACTTTAAAACTATTCTGATACCAATTCAATTAATGATTGCAACACATCCTTGGCTCAAGACGCGATGAATCGCGTCTCTACAAGGCAAACAATGGGAGTAGTTTACGTAGTGTATTCGGCGTTAATCTTCACGTAGTCGTAACTCAAATCACAACCCCAAGCTTTACCCACACCATAACCATTGCCAACGTTAACGGAGATTAACACCGTATCCTGTTGCAGATAAGCACCCGCCGCTGCTTTTTTCAAATAAGCACTTGCTGCTGCACGGTCAAATTGCAGAGGTTGTCCATTTTCTAACATTAAGAAATCCCCTAGCTTAATTTGCAGGTTTTCTTGCTCAAATGCTACACCTGCACGTCCGGCGGCGGCGGCGATGCGTCCCCAATTTGGATCGCGGCCAAAGATTGCAGATTTAACTAAGGATGAACCGGCGATGGTTTTGGCTATTTGTCGGGCTGAGAGTTCATCATGAGCGCCAGTCACTTCCACTTCAATGAGACAAGTTGCACCTTCACCATCACGAGCGATCGCTTTGGCTAAATGCTGGCAAACTGCTGTTAACATCGCCTCTAATTTCTCTGCTTCTGCACCCCATTCTATAATTGCTGGGGTGCGAGATTGACCGTTTGCCAAGGCAATTAAGCTGTCGTTGGTGCTGGTATCACCATCCACAGTGATGGAATTAAAGCTTCTATCAGCTGCTCTTGCTAACATCTGTTGCCAAAGGTGAGGCGAAACCACAGCATCACAAGTCACAAATGCCAGCATGGTTGCCATGTTGGGGTGAATCATGCCGGAACCTTTGGCAATGCCGCCAATTCGTACTGGGCGATCGCCTATAGTTGTCTCTAGGGCAATGGATTTAGTTACCAAGTCTGTAGTGATAATCGCTCCGGCGGCGGCATCTGAGCCTGTTTCTGATAGTGCTGCTACTACCTTGGGAATCCCGCTTCGCAAAGCATCCATCTTAATTCTTTGACCAATCACACCAGTGGAAGCTAATAATATAGATTCAGATGGAATGTTTAATGCTTGACCTACTGCCAGAGCAGATTCTAAGGTATCAAGGTAGCCTTGAGTCCCTGTAGCGGCGTTTGCTTGTCCAGCGTTGCAGAGGATGGCACGAGCGCTTTGTTTGGCTTGCAAGCGTTGGCGACAATATTCTACGCAGGCAGCTTTCACTTGACTAGTGGTGAATACACCCGCTGCGATCGCTTCTGCTTCTGAGAAGATCAAAGCTAAATCTGGTAACCCCGAAGGTTTCAACCCTGCGGTAATTCCCGCCGCTTGATACCCCCTTGGTGCTGTGATACCACCTGTTATTTCTTGCCAATCTGCCATTATTTTTCCTTATAACTATTAGGTTAAATATGTCAATTTGTGCTTAAAAAAGTTCTGAGGGCTGAGTTAGGAGTCAGGAGTTATTAGTTTTTCCATACTTCCTCTGCTTCCCAGTCTCCAGTCTCTTTTATTTGCTGATGGCAATAATAATGCACTAATTGACGATTGGCATAATTGTTTTTATCTTTCGTCATAAGAAAGGTAAAAGTAAAAAAAGGAGAGTTACTGAGGTCGCTCTCTAGATTATCAAGGTGCATCTACTTATTGCACTCTCTCATTTATCGAACAGAATAAAGGCGTGAGTCGTCAGAATGGGCTAAACCTTAGCTATCCGCTAAGGTTTAGCCCATTCTGACTTCTGAATTCTTCTTCAACTTCTAAGGTTTAATACTTATTAATTGAGATTATTAAAAATAATCTTATGAGATTATCCCTAAATATTAGAAAAATAAAATAAAAAAGAGAGCCACTTAGGCAGCTCTCCAGATCATCAGGGTGCATCTACTTACCACAGCATATCATTTCAAGTATGCGGGTTGTCACCATCTTTTATATGAAGATTTTGTAAAGAAGCACCGAGAAAATACTTACTTGGGAATTGGGTACAGGTGAAAAACCTACTGCAACTCCCCCATACACTCCTCATCCAGCAATGTTCTGTCTTATTAGTTACGATGGGTGAATAAGTTCGTAGTAAGGACTTTAGTCCTAGATTTTTAAGCACTGAAGTGCTTACTACAAACTCATCATATTTAACTCAGTTTGGGGGTTTAAGTCCCCTGGATTTACAGGCACAACGTTTTGATGCCTAAGCTAAATCCCCGGACGCTCTCTACGAGACGCTAAAAGCGAACGCAGACTCGCTAACGCAAAACGTAATTACGAATTATGTTAGCGACGCAGGAGCGTCATTACGAATTACGAATTCCGCCTTGCGGTACTAAGCGTTCAGTTTCTTCTCGACCAATTCGTTAGTCAGCTTAGGATCAGCACGTTTACCTGTCTTTTTCAGAACTTGTCCAACAAAGAAGCCTTTGAGGTTGGTGTTACCGTTGCGATACTTTTCTAGTTCTTTGGGATTGGCGGCTATAACTTCATCAATGATGGGTTCTAGTACACTAGGATCGGTGATTAACTCTTGACCTGCAAAGGCTTTCTCAGGAGAAACACCACTGAGCAAATCTGGCAGCTTTTCTTTAGCTTGAGCATTACTAATTTTGCCTGTTTCAATGCGAGTGATGATATCTGCTAAATTGATGGGAGTCAGGGCGATTTCAGTAATATTAAGTTTTTGCTTATTGAGGTAGGCTGCAATATCTTGAGTAATCCAGTTAGCAGCAGCTTTGGGATTTGCTCCAGCTGCGATCGCAGTTTCAAAATATTCGGTTACTGGACGATCTTCTGTCAATACTCGCGCATCATAAACTGAAAGCCCTAACTCATTTTCATAATGATGGCGTTTTTGGGCTGGTAATTCTGGTAATTCACTACGCCATTGCTCTAATTGGGCATTTGTCACCTCAATTGGTGCTAAATCTGGTTCTGGGAAGTAGCGATAATCGCTAGAACCTTCCTTTACCCGCATACTACTTGTGCGTTGAGCGCCTTCTTCCCACAGCCGAGTTTCTTGGATGATGCGCTCCCCTGCTTCGATTGCGGCGATTTGGCGCTCAATTTCGTAATCAATCGCCCGTTGGATGGCGCTGAAGGAGTTCATGTTTTTAATTTCTACCTTAGTGCCAAACTCCTTTCGTCCGACTGGACGCACAGAAATATTGACATCGCAACGCAGAGATCCTTCTTGCATATTGCCGTCACTCACACCGAGATAGCGGACAATCCGACGCAATTCTTCAGCATATTCAGCAGCTTCTAGCCCAGAACGCAAATCCGGCTCTGAGACGATTTCGACTAATGGTATACCTGCGCGATTGTAGTCTACTAAAGAATAGGAAGAACCAGAAAGGCGATCGCTACCTGCGTGTACCAATTTCCCAGCATCTTCTTCCATGTGCAGACGGGTGATTCCAATGCGTTTGCGAGTTGGATTCCCCTCAGCATCTACCAACTCAATTTCTAACCAACCGTGTTCTGCGATCGGTAAATCGTATTGAGAAATTTGGTAATTTTTGGGTAAATCAGGATAAAAATACTGTTTTCGGTCAAACTTGCTATATTTAGCGATTTGACAATTCAGTGCCAAACCAGCTTTAACGGCGTATTCTAATACTTTTTCATTGAGTACAGGTAAAACCCCAGGCAAACCCATGCAAACCGGGTCAATGTTAGTATTGGGGTCAGCACCGAATGCCGTAGAGCTATTAGAAAAAATCTTGGTGTTAGTACTTAGCTGACAATGGGTTTCTAGACCAATAATCGCTTCATACTCAGTTTTTACAGTCGTAGCAGTCGTCATAATATCACTATTTCAGCATAATCCTTCTTAGGGTACTATTGTAGCGGCGTATTGAGTTGCGCTGAAGACGGTTATTTGGGTGAGTAATGCTTACCCTGTTGAGCTTGAAAAAGAAGGTGCAAACCTAAAGTGAAGAAAATCTTGATTATTGGTTCTGGGGGTGCTGGCAAATCTACCCTAGCCCGCGAATTGGGAACCATTTTAGGCTTAGAAGTCATTCACTTGGATGTTTGGTACTGGAATCCTGGTTGGGTTGAGACTCCAAAAACTAAATGGCAAAGTATTATCCAAGACCTAACCTTGCGAGAATCTTGGATTATGGATGGTAACTATGGTGGTACTCTCGACATTCGTTTGTCGGTTGCAGACACGGTAATTTTTTTAGATTTTCCCCGGCTTTTATGTTTGTCGCGAGTGATTAAACGTCGCTTGATGTATGCTGGGAAATCCAGACCTGATATGGCATCAGATTGTCCTGAAAGATTGAATTGGGAATTTCTTAAATATATATGGTCATACCCAATTATTCGTCGTCCTGGAATTCTAGAAAAACTTAGTCAAGTAACACCAAACCGACAAGTTATTATTCTCCGCAAATCCGCAGAAGTCAGAGATTTTTTGCAAAATATTTCCCGCCATTAAAATTTACTAAATTGATAGACAAGTATGAAAGATTTGATTGCTTCCCTTATTCGTCGTTATTTAGGACTTACGCATTAACAGAAAATACCAAATATGGATTCTTTGAAAAAGCACGTCTGTCGTAGGGGTTTAGCACTGCTAAACCCCTACAGATGACCATCGAAGAACGATTAATAAAAGGCTGAAACGACCCATTTCTATAAATACACGCAAATTAAAAAATGCCTGGGAGTGTTGCCGTGTTTCCACCCCAGGCATTTTTTATTCTTAACTTGCTCCTCACACACAAATAGAGGATATCACTACTTCTATCAAATAGCAAGTATATTGAGTGACACATCTAAAATCGTACAAACAATCTAATTTCTGACAAATTAAAAAGCGCTTGGGAGTGTTGCCGTGTTTCCACCCCAGGCGCTTTTTATTTTTAACTTGCTCCTCACACACGATTAAAATATATCACCACTCCTATAAAAGAGCAAGTATATTGTGTGACACTTTCAAAACCGCACACTTGAGGGTCAATGATTTAGTGTAAAAAGTGACGTACACCAGTTAAAACCATCAGTAAACCTAGTTCGTTAGCAGCTTTGATTGAATCTTTATCGCGCAAACTTCCTCCTGGTTGGACGATGGCTGTAATTCCTGCGGCTGCGGCTGTTTTCACCGAATCATCGAAGGGGAAGAATCCATCGCTAGCTAGAGTTGCACCTTTGGCTTTTTCCCCGGCTTGTTCTAGGGCAATTTTAACTGAGCCGACACGGTTCATTTGACCAGCACCTACTCCTAGTGTAGTGCGATCGCTTGTCACAACAATGGCATTGGATTTAACGTGTTTGCAAACTTTCCACGCAAACAGCAATTCGGCTAATTCGCTGTCGGTGGGTTGACGTTCAGTGACTACTTGCCATTGACTGGTGTCAGCAATTATATCATCGCTAGTTTGGACAAGGAAACCACCTGCGATCGCTTTTACTGTATCCTTGGGGCCACTGCTCAAATCAGCTAGAGTCAAAACCCGCACGTTAGATTTTTTGCCAAGGATTTCTTGCGCTTCGGCATCACAACTTGGTGCAACCACACATTCCAAAAATGTTTTGGTTAATTCGCTGGCTGTCGCCGCATCAATTGGACGGTTGAGTGCGACAATTCCACCAAAAGCAGAAGTAGAATCAGCATTGAAAGCTTTTTGGTACGCTTCGGAAATAGTACTTCCCAGTGCAGTGCCACAGGGATTTGTATGTTTGATAATCGTTACGGCTGGGGTATCAGTGAATTCAGCAATAATTCGGCGTGCGGCTTCTAAATCAACCAAGTTATTGTAACTAAGTTCTTTGCCTTGGAGTTTGGTCGCGGCTGCCCATCCCGTTGGAGTAGTACCAGTTTGATACCAGGTGGCGGGTTGATGGGGATTCTCGCCGTAACGCAGAGATTGCAATTGTGTACCGTTGAGGGTGTACTGCTGTGCTTCTGCGAGATAAGATGCGATCGCTTGATCATAACTAGCAGTGTGCGAAAATCCTTTTAAAGCTGCCTTTTGGCGAAACTCTAGGGATGCTTCGCCGTTATTTTGGCGCAATTCCTGCAAATACTCGTCATACTGTGCTGGATCGCATAATACAGCGAGATGGGCGAAGTTTTTCGATGATGCCCGTAGCATAGCCGGGCCACCGATATCAATTTGCTCAACAGCTTCTAATAATGTTACCCCTGGTTTAGCGATCGTTTCCTCAAAAGGATATAAATTCACCACCACTAAATCAATCGGGCGAATTTGGTTATTTTCTAAATCTGTAATATCTTCGGGAAAATCGCGCCGTGCCAAAATCCCACCATGAATTCTGGGATGCAGCGTTTTGACTCGACCACCTAAAATTTCTGGAGAACCTGTGTAATCTGCAACTTTGGTGACAGGGAGTCCCGCATCTTTGAGGGCTTGGGCTGTTCCCCCACTGCTGATTAAATCAAAGTCGAATTCTTCAACCAAGCTACGGGCTAGGTCAATTATACCAGTTTTGTTAGATACACTCAGCAGGGCTAGACGCGCCATTGATCAATTCCTTAAAAGTAGGCTAGAAGCGAAGGATCTCAAGTTTTGCATAAGCCTTGCTTCACTTCAAGACCATAAGGATTGAAGGAGACAGGAGGAAAACTGCCTCCTGCCCCAATACTTGTCGGTTAAGGGGGAAAGGGGAAGGGGGAAAGGGAAATTAAAAACCTTTAACCCAAACCCAGTAACCCTTTCCCAAAACCAAACTTTGGGTTCAAAATGCTTAACCGAGTAAGCTAATAGTCATTCATTTTTCCAGAATGATTCGCTTGTAGTAAGGGCTTCAGCCCTGCTTTTATGCAACTTAAATGCCGATTAGCTTAGTATTGCCTCCTGCCCTCTGCCTTCCTTGATAATATTGACTCGTGTAATTTATATCCTTATACCAATTTGAAAAAAGAATGCGACAAATAGACCATTTGTAGAGACGCGACTCATCGCGTCTTTACCCAAGGATGTGTTGCTGTCGAAAATACTGGAAATAGCTAAAAATTAGGCGTTGATTTAACCAACAGGTACAGCAACATTATTTAGGATAGGCTGACGGGTTTTGAGGTCAAATTTGAATCCATGTGGCAAGATATGAAGCTTTGCTCCACAAATTGCCAAAGACTCATCCTTCAAAATTTCGCCCATATTGTTGTATGTAGCTTCTGATTCATCAACAATCGTAACCGCACCTGCACCAATCACTTCAATTTGGTGATCTGTCACTACCATAGCGGTATTTTCGTCAATACCAAATCCCAAAACAGCAGGTTCTAGTATTAAAGCTGAAATTAAGCGTCCCAAGCGTCCCCGCTGAGAAAAATGCTGGTCAATTACTACCCCTGGTAAAAATCCCATACCTGGGCCCATTTCAACAGTTTCCATCCGAGGATGTGTCTGTGAATCACCTTCCACAATCATTTTATCTGGCATCACAGCAGCACCCGCACTTGTGCCTGCGATAACTATACCTTCAGAGAAACGTTTGTGAATCGCCACATCGATTTCGGTGTCTTTGAGGATGCTGGTAATTCGAGCTTGGTCTCCCCCTGTAAAAAATACCCCAGTTGCTTTACTAATTGCTTCCAATGCGGTAGATGAAGATGCATCTTCGCGGGTTTCTGTATCAATAATGCGAGTATTTTCGGCTCCCAGGCGTTCAAACACTCTGATATAGTTTTCTCCCACTTCTCTTGGTAGTTCCGTTGCTGCTGTCAGAATTACAATGTGCGCCTTTGTACCCCCAGCACGTCGTACAAAATCCCGCAAAATTACGGAATCGCCATCTCTATCTTCGGCTCCCCCAATAATTACCAACTGCCGTTTGATATTACTTTCCATTATTGATGACTCCTGATTTGAGTTAGTAAATTTCACTAAACCATGACAATTAAAACTATCAAACCATCCTTATGGTAGATTGCTTGATAGAAGTAGGATTAACATTTGCGAATCAAAATTAGACCAAAAGATTTTCCGAAAAATTACCTAAATTTTCACTTACTAAATAAAATCTACAACGTCAACTGCCTCTAGAGTTATTTTCTAGAGGCGTTGTTAGCTATACTGCTAAGTGTTGATTGGAGATTTATCGTGCGATTGTGAGTAATTTGGTATTAACTCTAAATGGCAATTCCTAATGAATCCGACTTCTGTAAAGTAAGTTAGTTAAGAAAAAACGCGCTTGTTCTAGTGGTAGATGTCTGGGTTTGCCTTGGTAGACAATTTGATACTCATTCATATCTGCCCCATCTCCATGTCCAGAGATCAGCTTTTGGTGAAAAGCTTCCTCAGCAAGTTCTCGAATTTCATCTCTTAGAGCAGCTTGTGTGCTATTCATACCTTTGCTGTCTTTTTGATACCTCACTATTTATACAAATTCTTGGGTGAGGTTGCACCCTTCAAAAGTTATAGCTTTGATTACTCGTCAGGATGAATTGACTGTTGTTGATTCCCGGCTGAGGAATGGAGATTGAATTATGCCTTAAGATAGTTAAAAATACTTAACAATAGAGTTAGGGTGGGTTCTGATTAGCTTAATTGCAAAGCCATCACTCTCCAAAATAAATGTGAATCAATCTACAATCAATAAGTCTGAGAAACCAGAACTCAGAATTGAAATTTCAGGGTGTTTAGCCAAAGGTTCGTAATCAATGGTTCTACAAAAAAGCAGTGATTTAGTCCGCATTAATGCTAGAAGAACGGATGTATTCGATATTTTCAACTTCAAGCATTATTTAGGACCTAACCCTTATTTAAATATAGGGTCGCTAGTATTTGATTTTGCTCTAGTTGACTCTAGAGAGCCTTTGCCCATTGAAGATTATATTGCCAGCATTGGCGATCGCTATCCAAAACTGCGCGATCAAACTTACGAATCCCATGCCCATTTATTTGCCCAAGTTGTGTCCGAAGTCGGAAAACTGGACATGGATTTACACCTTAACCACTGGAGTGTTAAGCCATATCCAAATCTGACACGGATTAGCATCCAATCACTACATGAACGCACAAGCAGAGAAGTAGTTTATTTTGTTTGGGATTGGTTTGAAGCTATTACCCAAGACGAAAAATTCGCCTTTGATGGAGAACTAATAAGGCTACAAGATAGATTTCGCGCATCTGTCTACGGTGGTCCTACAGTTTACGCCCTATTGCGAACAGCCTCCGAGAAAGGTATTCCTGCCTTTTATTTGTGGGAAGAAGGATTAATGCAATACGGCTGGGGAAAAAAACACGTCCGGGGGGTAGCAACAACATTTAACTGTGATAGCCATCTAGATTCGGAGTTTACCACCCGCAAAGATGACTGTAAGGCATTTTTGAAAACCTTGGGTTTCCCAGTGCCTAAAGGTGATATTGTCTTTTCCGAGAAGGAAGCCTTGGCGGTAGCAAGAGAAATTGGCTACCCAGTAGCAGTTAAGCCAGTGGTAGGTCATAAAGGAATTGGCGTCACGGCTGACATACAAGACTCAAAAGAACTGGTAGCTGCTTACAATAGAGCAGTGGCAGCCATTCCCGAAGATCAGCTAACCCGAATAATTGTTGAGAAAAGCATCTCAGGATCAGATTTTCGCTTGTTGTGTGTCAATGGCCGATTCGTCGCCGCCACAGAACGCCGTCCAGCATCGGTTGTCGGTGATGGGTATTTAACTCTTGCAGAGTTAATTCGCGAAGAAAATCGCAAACCTGCACGTTTAGATACGCCAACCTCACCAATGAGTAAAATTCAGATTGATGAAGCGATGGAACTCTATCTAGACGAACAGCGCTTATCATTAGACAGCGTGATTGAGAAAGGACGCACTGTTTACTTGCGGAAAGTTGCAAATCTTTCAGCCGGAGGTGTAAGCATCGATGCAACCCCGACAGTTCATGATGATAATATTATTCTGGCGCAAGATATTGCCCAACATTTTCAATTGACTTGCCTGGGGATTGATGTCATTACCAAAAGTCTTGCAGAATCTTGGAAATCCAGTAATTTTGCCATCCTGGAAATAAACGCTGCACCAGGCGTTTTAATGCATCTTAAACCTTCTGTTGGTGAAAGCGTTGATGTGCCTTCTCATATTTTAGAAACCTTTTTTGAGTCTGGTACAGATGCGAGGATACCGATTATTACCTTCAATAAAATCTCTGTTGAAGAACTGCAAGCGACAATTGACCATATCCTTTTGCAACATCCCGATTGGACAATAGGTGCTGTTTGTCGTGATGCAGTTTTTGTGAATCGCTCGAAAAAAGTATTAAGCAAAGATTACAACACCAATGTCCAAACTTTGCTGCGCCATCCCAAACTTGATTTGCTGATTGCTGAGTATGCAGAAGACATTTTAGAAGAAGAGGGGATGTTTTACCAGAGTAGTAATATGGTAGTTTTGGATAATCCTACCGAAATTGAAATGATTTTGGTGCGGGATGTTTTCGATGGTTCAACTGTGGTGATTAGAAAAGGTAATGATATTTCTATTCGTCGCAAAGGGTTGATTGAAGATTATACTCTGGGTGAAGATGAGCCATTTACGCGGGTTTATTTGAAAGAAACCGGGACGATTTTGTGAGTTAAGTGAATAGGTGATTGGGGAACTCGGGGCCCCCTCTGGGGATTAGGGGCAATGGGGACTGGGGACTGGGTAACTAGGATCAGTTTACTCCCGATTCAAATCTTTAAGTGTACCCAATCCCCCGGATTTCTCACCACACTTCTTAAAGCCTGCGCTTGTGCAGGGAAAAAGTAATAAGTAATAAGTAATAAGTAATAAGTAATGAGTAGAATTTATTACTTCTTACTCATTACTCATTACTCATTACTTCTCCTCTGCTCCATCAAACGCCTTAAGCTTGTGAGAAATGCGGGAATCCCCAATTCCCTGTTAAAGCTTTCAAAGGTGGAGAGAGAGAAAAGAGCGCGTGGAGTCAGTTAAACTAAAGAAGAAATTGCTTAATAAGTTTTAATAATTCTGTTATGAGTACTGACTCACCTGTTAAGTCTCCCGAAAAACCTGAATCCACATTCGGGAAACGCCTGAGAAACTTCTTAATTGTAATGGTAGCGATCGCACTTAGCGTTTCCCTCGTCTTAGGATTGCGAACTGAAACAACCTCGGCAACTCTAGCTAAGTTAAGCGAGACTTCCACACCGTTAGAAGTAGCAATCAGCAACGGCAAACCATCTCTAGTAGAGTTTTATGCTGATTGGTGTACTGTCTGCCAAAAAATGGCCCCAGATATCACTCAACTAGAAACCGAGTATGCTGGCAAGATGAATTTTGTCATGCTAAATGTGGATAATACCAAGTGGCTGCCAGAAATGCTGAGATATCGGGTGGATGGGATTCCCCATTTTGTATTTTTGAGTCAGCAAGGAGAAACCATAGCCCAAGCCATAGGCGATCAACCCCGGACAATTATGGCAAGCAATTTAGAAGCTTTGGTTACTGGTTCGTCTCTTCCTTATGCTCAAGCTAGCGGCAAAGTTTCCAAGTTTTCAGCCCCAGTCGCACCAACGACTAATCAAGATGACCCCCGTAGTCATGGCAGCCAGGTGGTAAATTAGCAAAAACAACAGTAAAAATGAAAT
Source organism: Nostoc sp. CALU 546 (assembly GCF_048836525.1). Lineage (NCBI taxonomy): Bacteria > Bacillati > Cyanobacteriota > Cyanophyceae > Nostocales > Nostocaceae > Nostoc > Nostoc sp. CALU 546. The sequence goes on along the minus strand of NZ_JAWJTF010000078.1, from coordinate 29,967 downwards.
TCACACAGGAAGACTTATACTTAATGCGATCGCTGACAAAATTTCACTTTTAAGCCATCACGAGGACGAGAGAACGGTAGTAAAACCCTCTCAAGATTTTGTCCAGGGAGCAGTTCCCATTCATAGTCACGGATTAACATAGCTGCAAACAACTTCATTTCCAGTCTGGCAAACTCTTTACCTAAACATTCTCGGATACCACCACCAAAGGGTATGTGGCTAAAGATTTTTTTGTCCTCAGCCCGTTCAGGAGCAAAGCGCTGCGGGTCGAAACGTTCAGGCTCAGTATAAACATTCTGATCTTGATGAGTCTCCGGGATTTGGTAATGTACATTCCAGCCCTTGGGAATTAAGTATCCACCAAATTCGCACGCCTCAATCACCTCCCTAGATCCACTGCGAACTACTGGAGGGGTGAGCCGTAGAACTTCTTTGAGAACTTGCTCTAGGTAGGTCATTCGCTTGAGGTTTTCTTGAGTAAGGGGTTCTATGAACCCTAACTGCTCTTGTTCTGCACGGGCAGCTTTTAACACTTCTGGATGCTGGGCTAGCAGCAAACATAAGGAAGTCAGTGCTGAAGTCAAGGTTTCATGTCCAGCGACTAGCAATGCCAAAACGTTATCCTTCACTTCCTCTAAACTCAAACAATTTCCCTCCCCGTCTCGCGCTTGCAACAAAATTCCTAAGACATCTTGATTTAAGGAAGGATTTTGCTGGCGTTGGTAGATCATCTCATCAATCCTGGCAAGAAGTTGTTCACGAGCGTGTACTGCGCGATCAAACTTACTCCCAGGTAATCGAATCGGAACTGATAACAATCCTTCTCCCCAAGTTTCATAGACTTTTTCTAAGTTCTCGTCCGAGGCTGTATCAACTCCCACTAACAGCTTACAGGCAACATCAAGGGTGTATTTTTTCAGTTCAGAATACCAGGTCATTGTACCCAAGCGTTCCCATTTATGCAGATAGCTGCGGGTTATTTTCTCCATTATGGAGACATATCCTGCTAAAGCTCTGGGCTGGAAAGCTTGTGACAACTGCTTACGCAGATTTTGGTGAGGGATGCCAGTTTTCATCCCAATAGAACCTGCTCCCAATAACACCTCAAAACTTAAAGGGTTAGTCATGGCCAATATCTGACCCTCGTTAGTGAACAGAAAACGGCTGGCTTCTGCCCCAATCAGGACAATTGTCTTCTGACCCAATAAATGAGTTTTGAAGATTGTTCCATGTCTCTGCTGTCGCTGCTCAATAAAACGTCCTGGATCGCGCAAATAGCTCATTGTTTCGCCAATGATAGGTAAGCCCAAGTTACCAGGGGGTAATGGGAGGCGCTCTTTAGAGAAAGTTGTCATTTTTATTGTGGGAAAAAAGGTATTATTTTAGTTACGGAACAGTATCGTAAATTTATAAGAGTATGTCAATCGGTAAGATTTCATGAGTGAATCTGTCAAAAACTCGCCCGGACGACCTCGGAGTGTCCTATCACATCAAGCCATCCTCAAAGCGGCCTTGGATTTGTTAGCGGAAGTTGGATATGAACGCATGAGTATTGAAGCGATCGCAGCGCGTGCTGGGGTAGGGAAACCTACCATCTATAGGCGTTATAGTTCTAAAGAAGAACTCGTAGCAGATGCTATTGAAAGTTTAAGAGAAGAAATATCAATACCGGATACTGGTAGTCTTTGGAGTGATCTCGATCTCATCATTGAGAGTGCCGCCAGAACTACCCTTACTCCCTTGGGTCGTCAGATTAAAGCCTTGATCCTCAGCACCGCTTCGAGTAGTCCACAGTTTGCCCAGGTCTACTGGGCAAAATACCTACAACCGCGACGCCAAGCCTTCCGAGTCGTGATCGAGCGTGCAAAAACAAGAAACGAAATCCAGACTGACACAGACAGCGATTTAATCTTCGACTTGATGAGTGGGGCAATGCTCTACGCTCAAATCTTTCCTCCCGCCTCTGAGCCTTGGGAGGCACATATTCGACGTGCTTTGAAGCTTTTCCTGAAAAGCAATTTCCCTACCTAATCCCCAGTCCCCTGTCCCCTGTCCCCTGTCCCCTGTCCCCTGTCCCCTGTCCCCTGTCCCCTGTCCCCTGTCCCCTTCATGTAAGAGATTGCCGCTTGAGACGCTTATGAGCATACATTAATTCGTCAGAGCTAGCGATTAATTGTTCCAGTGACATATTGCTTTCTGGTGAGTAACGCTCTATCCCCATACTCATTGAAAGTTCATAGCTACGGTTTTCCTGTTGATTAAAGTTGGCAATATTTGCTTGCAGATACACTTGGATGCTATCAGCGTCCTTAAAGTAGCTGGAGATGAAAACAATGAACTCATCTCCACCTAAGCGGGCAACAATATCCGAGTTCCGAAAACTTTGCTTGAGTAATTGACCAGCATCAGTAATCAAGGCATCTCCTATATCGTGACCAAGGGTGTCGTTAATCTGTTTTAGCCCATCTAAATCAATGAAGATCACCCAGCAGAATGCTTTCGTGTGGTGAGCAATTTTTAACTCTTGTTCAGCCATCAAGAAGAAACCACGTCGGTTATGCAAACCGGTTAATTCATCAGTCAGCGATGCTTGTTTGCGGTTGCGAACTTCCTGAATAAGTTCCATCTGAGCGATCGCCTGACGGCTTAAGCGACGCAGTGCATCTAACTGCTGGTAACTTAGATGATGAGGAATGGTATCTAAAACACACAATGTGCCGATTGAAAGACCATTGGGCGTAATTAGAGGGACACCAGCATAAAAACGAATTTTGGGATTACCTTTGACTAGGGGATTGTTATTAAAGCGATCGTCATGAATGGCGTTCGGAACCACTAATATATTTTCTGGTTGAAGAATGGCATGGGAGCAAAAAGACCCATCTCTAGGTGTTTCGCTCACTTTTAGTCCAACCTTAGATTTAAACCATTGGCGATCGCTATCAACTAAGCTAATTAAAGCAATTGGAGTCTTACAAATGTAGGCAGCAAGAGCAGTTATATCATCAAATGCTTCTTCAGGCAGGGTATCCAGTATATTGTATTCCGCCAGTGCTTTGAGCCTTTCTGCTTCATTGTCAGGTAAAGGAACACCTTGGGTTTTCACAGATAAGTGTCTGAGCCTTAGCCAGAAAATTCTGGGACGCTGGAAATTTTGCAACAACTGTAAGATTACCTCTCCAGCAGCAAGGCTGCGTGACATAAACATCTCTGCAACGACAATCAACATTCTGTTGAATATACAGAAATATTGTATTATATGATGTTCTTCATGCCTTTGGTTTGCTCTATTGTTCATGTCACCCTGGCTTTCACTGTGCAAAATCCCTGAATATGTAAATGCTTACAAGGTCTTTTGCCCAAAGCCAGCTTGAAAATAATTAATTATAGCTAAAAATTATCAAAACTTATTATATCATCAGGCTTCCTTCGTCAAAACTTGATAATTTTGATACCGCTAATTTGTATAGATACACGGAAGTTGTGAGGGTCGGCTTTCAACTCCTGCAACTTCTCTTTCTGGTCTTTATAATCCTTCTCGATCATCTCTGCGTAGACACGCAGAGATAGGCTCAAGAATAGTTACAGCAGAAGTTCTAATTTATGCAGAATTTTTCTCTATGACCAAACCAAGTTGTTTGAAAAGTTGCCTCTGCGACTAGAAGTCGCGGCTACACAATACAAAACCCGCCTACGCGGGTTATAAAACTCGATTTTCTGCTAGGTGGACTTAGAGACGCGATAAATCGCCGTCTCTACAAGTGTTTTGGTCTTATCTGAACTGTATTGAATTATATTCGCCCAAAACTTTTCAAACATCCTCTAAATAAACTTTGCTGCTAAATCTCTAAACACGGTGGAATAATTTTCTTCTCCCTAGAGCAATTTCCAGTATTACATCAGGCTTGAATTACTCTTTATACGACTCTAAAACCCCACTGCGAATCATGAGTTGTGGCCAAAAAAACACAAAAAATACCATCCACGTTACTACAGGGATAGAGACGAGAACTGTTAGCCAGATAGTTTTAAATAGTAACCAGCTACTACTAATCAGTATTACAGTTGTGAGAACTATAGACCAGGGCTGACACCACCAAGGTTTGTAGTTCCAAGGACTTATGGGTTTTTGTTCAGTCATTAGTTTTATTTAGTAAAACTCCAAATATTCCTTTAATAATTATGAATTACTTTGACAGATTAAATTTTGTCGTACTCTATTTTTCCATAGTCAAGTTTGATAATTCGGTCTGCTAAATGAAAATAGTGATCGTCATGGCTAATCACTAACACTGTTTTGCCCCGCGATCGCAGTTCTGGCAAAAGTTGAGTGTAGAATATTTCCTTGAATACTGGATCTTGATCGGCTGCCCATTCATCAAATAGATAAATTGGTCGATCTTCCAAGTAAGCTGTGAGTAAAGCTAGTCTTTTCCGTTGTCCTTGAGAAAGTGCTGTGGTAGAAAGTTGTCCATTTTCAACTTTCACCTTATGGTCTAGTTGCAGTTGTTGTAAATATTTTGTCGCTTGAGCATCCAAGTGAGAATTTTTTAATCCTAAAAGTTCTTCAAATAAATAAAAGTCGGAAAATACCACAGAAAAATGCTGGCGATACCATTCTCGATTTTGTTCGCTAATTAGCTCCTCACCGAAGATAATCTCGCCGTTCTCAGGGATGTAAAGTCCAGTAATTAGTTTCGCTAAGGTAGATTTTCCGCTACCATTCCCGCCAACAATAAATACCAATTCTTGAGGATATAGTGTTAGGTCGATGGGGCCAAAGATAAAGCTATTATCTTCTTGATCTGTGTAGTAAGTGTGGGTAACACTTTTAAATTTTAAGCTATGCCAGTCAGATTTCAGGGCAGGTGGAACAGTGGATATTTCAGTTCGACTAGCTAGAGATAAACCCAGAGATTCGATTTTTTGAAAGGCAATACTGGCTTTACTTAATAGGGGAAGTTTGCTGATGATGTTATCCATTGGTAACACCAAGTAAGTGAAGGTCAAAATATAACCAGAAAGAGTTTCGGCATTGATGGTAAGCAGATTCGGCAGCGCAAACAGTACAAAACCAAGGGCAAAAAAGAATATGAGTTGACCCCAGCTTGAAGTCATGGCAAAAAGAGTTAGACCGTTAACGTTGTGATGACGGAACTCGCTAGCAGTTGATTGCAGTTTTTCTTCTAAAAAGTCTTGACGCCGCCTGTAATTCAGCTTGAGTTCCTTGACTCCTTCGGTAATGGTGCGAAAATGTTTAAACAGCTGATCTTCATCTTCACGAGCTAGGGCCAGCAATTTTCCTCCTCTGTTGAGTAGCCACTGACAACTAGCGATCGCAACTACTGAAATCCCACAAACCATTAACAATACTAACCAAGAGAGCCAAGTTATATACGCGACACAACCCAAGACGATCGCTAAATTAATAAAGATGAAAGGCATCTGATAAACAGCATTGGCAACTGCCTGAATATCTTCTGTGAGAGTTGCCAATAATCGAGGATTCCCCAAGCGTTCTAGGTGACTCAACTCGGAAGCGAGAATCTGGCGACTTAAACGCATCCGTAATTGCAAAACTGCACTCTGAGAAAGGCGAATCAGCATCACTTGAGAAATGATACTGGTAATCAGTGCAACTATTGCCAGTCCCGCAAAACCCCAAATTATCGATGTGAGGCGGGAAGTACTACCGCTACTAGCAGCACGGCTAATTAAGGCAATCAAACCAGCACTACTACCGCCACTCAAGAATCCAGTAGCGATCGCGATCGCTACCATTCCCCACGAAGAACGCAAAAGAAAATAAATCAAATTCATGATATTGGCTTGCCAACAAACTCAGTTCGCCCTTCTATGGGAAATTTTATATTTTACAGTTAAAAACCTCTGAAAGATCACGGTAAGCTAGTTTGCATTACAGCTGATTATGTCAATAAACTGTCAAATTACCTGCTCAGTTTTCCAGGGTGAAATTTGCAATGACTGTGAATCTAAAGTCTTTAGAGAACCCAATTCATGTTGCGGCCGATTCCAAAACCGCTTCTATCACTCAAAGAACCCGCTACATTCCTTCGCACCATCGACGCATTCTGTGTATCTTTCCTAAATACAGCCGTTCCTTTGGTACTTTTCATCACGCCTACCCACTCATGGGCAATGTCCGGGCTTTTATGCCACCCCAAGGTATTTTAATTGTGGCTGCCTACTTACCTCAAGAATGGGAAGTGCGGTTTATTGATGAGAATGTCAAATCAGCAACGAGGGCTGATTACCAATGGTGTGATGTGGTGATTGTGAGTGGAATGCATATCCAAAAACCACAGATTAATCAAATTAATGAACTTGCCCATCGAGCCGGGAAAATTACAGTTGTGGGTGGCCCTTCGGTATCTGGGTGTCCAGAATATTATCCTGAATTTGACATTTTACATTTGGGTGAATTGGGAGATGCTAGCGATCGCATGATCGAATATCTAGACCAAAACTCTCAACGTCCCCCGCAACAAATTCGCTTTGAAACTAAGGAACGTTTACCCTTAACAGAGTTTCCCACCCCAGCTTATCATTTGCTGAATATCAATGATTATTTCCTAGCAAATGTCCAGTTTTCTAGTGGTTGCCCTTATCGTTGTGAGTTTTGTGATATTCCCGAACTCTATGGCAACAGTCCCCGGATGAAAACACCAGAGCAAGTAGTCGCGGAGTTAGATGCAATGCGACAATCTGGCAATTTGGGGGCAGTGTATTTTGTCGATGATAACTTTGTTGGCGATCGCCGCGCCGCCATGAAGTTGCTTCCTCACCTGATTGACTGGCAAAAACGCAATGGCTACCCCATCCAGTTTGCCTGTGAAGCAACGCTCAACCTAGCTCAAAGTCCAAAACTGCTGGAAATGATGCGCGAAGCTTATTTCTGCACAATCTTTTGCGGCATTGAAACACCTGAAGCAAATGCTCTCCATGCTATTTCCAAAGACCAAAATCTGAGTATGCCAATCTTAAAAGCAATTCAGGTTTTAAATAGCTATGGCATGGAAGTAGTATCAGGAATCATCATCGGATTAGATACAGATACACCAGAAACAGCAGACCGAATTATCGAATTTATTCGGGCATCCCAAATTCCCATGTTGACAATTAACTTAATTCATGCTTTACCAAGAACTCCTTTATGGCGGAGATTAGAAGCAGAAGGACGACTTGTCTTTGATGAAAGCCGTGAATCAAATGTGGAGTTTTTAATGCCTTATGAGCAAGTTGTTGAGATGTGGCGGCGCTGCATCACAACTGCTTATGAGCCAGAATTTTTATATCAGCGGTTTGCCTACAATATGGAACACACCTATCCAAACCGCATCGAAGTTCCTAACAGCCCGTCTCGAACTTCTAGGGCTAATATTCGCAAAGGTTTAACTTATTTAGCTAATATTTTGCTGCGGATAGGCATATTTAGTAATTATCGTCAGACTTTCTGGAAAATGGCCAAGCCAGCACTAAAAGCAGGTAATATTGAAAACTTGATTCACGTTGGACTTGTCGGACATCATCTGATTAAGTTTGCCCAAGATTGTGCCAAGAATCAAGAATCGGCTTCGTTTTATTCCCAAAAAATTCTCACTAAAGTTCGTAGCTAACTGTCATTGACAAGGGACTGGGGACTGGGGACTGGGGATTAGGGACTGGGAAAACTTGGAAAGTGATTCAGACCTCAACCAAGTTTTGTTCGCGACACGTTGATTATTCTAGTCTGAGACTGGGAATTTAGGGAGGCTCTGACCGCCTCCTGTCTACTTGACACTCACCGACCTAAAGGTTCGGTGATTCTTGGTTCAGCGAGTCCACTTAAACTAGACCCCTTGCGTTATCTAGCACAGAGGTGGTTCTCTCCCCAATTTTAAGCCAAAGCAACTGCTGGTTGTTGCCAGCGTCCCACTGCCTTACCAATCACTGCTAATTCTTGCATCAAGTTGTCAAAACGGTCTGGTGTGACAGATTGGGGGCCGTCGGATAAAGCTTTGGCAGGATTGGGGTGTACCTCTATCATCAGGGAATCTGTGCCAGCTGCGATCGCAGCCATTGCCATTGAAGGTACAAACTCAGACCAACCGACGCCGTGGCTGGGGTCAATCATGATTGGTAGGTGAGTCAGCTTTCGCAACACTGGTACTACTGATATATCCAGCGTATTTCGCGTATACTGGCGGTCAAAGGTGCGTATTCCCCTTTCACACAAAATCACATTGGGATTGCCAGATGCCAAAATATACTCGGCTGCCATTAACCAATCTTCAATAGTAGCCGCCATTCCTCGCTTCAATAGAACTGGTTTCGGCTGCGCTCCCACTTTTTTGAGCAAGGAGAAATTCTGCATATTCCTTGCCCCCACCTGGATTACGTCAGCAACTTCTGCTATTTTATCCAGGTCGGCGGCATCCATTACTTCTGTAATAATACCTAGTCCGCTGACTTCCCGCGCCTTCGCTAACAAATCCAAAGCACTCTCGCCGTGTCCTTGGAAGGCGTAAGGTGAAGTCCGGGGTTTGTATGCCCCGCCGCGCAAGAACTTGGCTCCAGCCGTCTTGACGCGTCGCGCTGTTTCCACAATCATCTCTTCATTTTCTACCGAACAAGGCCCAGCAACGACTACTAAAGGATGGTGTTCACCAAATACCACCGCTCCATTAGGAGTATTAACCACTACTTCTGAAGCTTCACCGTGGCGATACTGGCGGCTAGCTCGTTTATAAGGCTGCTCTACCCGTAACACCTGCTCAATCCAGGGGCTAAGTTCCTGAATTTGGAGTGGATCTAAGTTGGCGGTTTCACCGACTAGACCAATAACTACTTTGTGTTGACCAACAATTTTTTCTGGAGTTAGCCCCCAGCTAGTTAGTTCCTCATCAATGCGGTTTATTTCCGCCTCTGGGGAACCACTTTTCATTACTATAATCATGTGAAAGTTCCTGATTAATTGAGTAAAATTTTCTGTAAATGGGCTAACTTTATTGTTGCTTATCAGCCTAATTACGAGTAGTTCAAAATAAAACTTATTTACAAAATAAATAGACAAAACATAGCGCTCAGTCAGTAGTTTTACTACTAAATAACTGCATGTAGGGTATAAAAAGTATTATATAAAATTTAATTAGCAATGTTGAAGTTATAAAATTTCAACTTCAACATTCACTTCTTTATTTACCCAATACCGCAGTTATGTAATACCTGAGCGCCGTTTATTATGAGTTTTTTTGCCGAGTTTCACGCCAAGCTGCCACCATTCGTCCCCAATTGGTGTTGAACTCACCCAAACCCAGCAAACTTCCATCTTTTTCTTCATCCCAAGAGGCAGAGAGAACGCCATAAGTTATCCCTAAGACCCCCAAACCAAATAATCCCATGTTCACCAGTAGCACGGCGATGGGAGGTAGTCGGATGTCGGAGTAGATAGCAAGCAGATAGCTAACAACCAAGGCGCTAATGCCCAAAGCTGTTGGTACACCACAAAACCCAGCTACGCGTCTGATCATGCGTTCGCTGACTACTTGGGGAATTGCCATCTCTTGTTTGGTGTAAGGCACCTTTCTCTCAGCCTGTTTGACGGATTCTTGTGGCTGTGCTGCTGGTTTACTTTGAGCTTTTGCGGGTTTTTGGCGCTTTTTGTTTGGTTCAAAGGGCAAGCGACTGCGTTCAGATTCTTCAGCAGACATAAGCGGTAGTCCTATCCACGAATACCAAGGCGAGCAATCAAAGCTTGATATTTTTCGCGGCTTTCCTGCGATATATAAGCTAGAAGACGCTTGCGCTGACCAATTAGCTTTAACAGTCCCCGCCGGGAAGAATGGTCTTTTTTATTTGCCTGGAGATGTTCGCTGAGGCGGTTAATCCGCTCAGTGAGCATGGCTACTTGGACATCGGCCGAGCCAGTGTCGGTTTCGTGAACTTGGTAATTGGAAATTATTTCTTGTTTCCGCAGTTGCGTCAGGGCCATGATCGATTCAGTTTCTAGTTTTTCTAAATGTATGTAGCAGTCTCCCATAATATCACAGCCCTCAAGCTGGATGTGGAATGACCTTATATAGCTTAATATCTGTACTTTTTGATACAAAGGAATCAAGAAGCCAAATTTTTATCATACTTAAATTTCAATCCCTAATAGGGATTTTGGTTGATTGCAATACCTTGGAAGCCAATCAGCTAAACCTATTTTCAGATGTGTTTCAATCCCTAATAGGGATTTTAAGTTGATTGCAATAAACAAGTCATGGCTGGGTGATGCAGAGCGCCAAAAGTTTTAATCCCTGATAGGGATTTTAGTTAATTGCGATGACAAAATGTAGTTGCAGTATCAAATTGGGCATAGTTTCAATCCCTAATAGGGATTTTAGTTAATTGCGATTACCAAGATGAAGAGGGTAAACATTATCAGCAATGTTTCAATCCCTAATAGGGATTTTAGTTAATTGCGATAATTTCCTCTTGTTCTTCTGCTGCCTTGGAAATTGCGTTTCAATCCCTAATAGGGATTTTAGTTAATTGCGATATTTACAGCCAAAGATTCAAGAAGCTCTTAAGGCTGGTTTCAATCCCTAATAGGGATTTTAGTTAATTGCGATCGCAGGCGTCTGAAAGGCGTGTGTTATTTAATTTTCAAGGTTCAATAGCGCGAATGCAGAAATCATAACATGGGGAGTGGCAATTGTGCCAACTGTAAATAGCTGAAAGTCAGTCTACATAAGGTGCGCGGATGGTTTCAAGATGCTGAAAGCCTCAAATCCTTTGATATACGGCAATCTAGCCATTTTTGTAGTCACCCCTTCACCAACACCTACCCATTCGCGCACTTCGCAAAAAACTAGTACAGCACGGCGTAAATAAACCAATCATTCCAAATCAACGAAACCCTTATGCTGTATTCATTTCCAATTTTTAATTTTTAATTCCGCCTTGCGGTACTAGCCTGATGATTTAAAAATTTTCCTTAGCAGCTAACATCTGTAAAATCTTTTCTACATGATCCAACTCTCCAACGATTCGGCGAATTGGGTGAGGCCAAACCTTGACAAGGGTAGGAGTTGCAGAAACCTGATTGAGTTCTGCTTGTTCTGGATGACTTAAAACATCAATTACCTTCAGAGTATAAGGATGTCCGAGCGATCGCTCTAACAATTCGTGTAAATTTTGCAGAATGCGTTCAGTAGTGCTGCTGTGTCCAGCAACAAACAAGCGGAGAACATAACCTTGTGTAATTGCTTCTTTTTTTTGTACTATAACTGGCTGGTGGTATTTTGGCACAGGTTCAGAAAGGTCTAGACGGACAATTAAATCGTGATCCTCCCAAAGCTGCGAAAATGAGGAACGATAAGTTGTTAACACCATGCGATCGCACAATCCATCCTGCCAAGGAGCTGGTTGCCAGACTAACTCTCCAGTGCCAAAAATGGCATTCAGCAAAGTTTGATGTCTAATTACAGCCGGATAAGCTTCAGCAAAAGTTCGCACTTGTTGAGTACGCGGATCTAACCAATTGTCAATAGTCGCAGTATAACAAGGCACTAAAAAGTGCGGAGGTTCTGGTAAATCTAGGATTTCCTGCAAAGCCGAACACAAATGCAAATGCCATCGACCTTGTTTGCTAGGGTCGATGCAGTAAATTAAATCTCCTCCAGGTGTAAATAGCGCAATGCCTTTAAACAACCGGGGTGTAGATAGTTTATTTGTCGTCAAGTTATTCACAGAGGCTAAGGAGCTAAAAGTAAAAAATTCTCTCTTTTACCTTTACCTTAGCTATAACTGCAACCAGGATCAGCTAGAAAATTGGAAACCCGTTAAAACAATTCGCAATATCTCCCGCTCACAATCCCCACAGAGATGGGTACATTGAAGGTGGGGACTTCCGCGATACGTTAAACCCCATCAGTACGTTGGTGTAGTCTGTCGTAGACATCGCATTTTCTCAGAAATCTTTTGACTAATTTTATTTTTTCTTAATTTCGCTACCAGTAAAAACCTTTTGAAAGGTGGTGATATAAAATATACTAAGAATAAATACAGAGAACGGTTAAGTGATTCTCTGCAAATACTCATCTTTGCATATAAAGGAGCGCATTATGGAATATCTTGCTTATTCTCAGATGTTTATTGCTCAAGAAGAGGCATCTGGTAACACTAAATTTCATCTCCCTAAACCTCAATTAAATTGGAAAAAACTACTTAAATCTTCGGCTTGGTTAGCTTTAGCTGGTGTTGGTGTATTACTTGCTGCTGTTGCTCAAATTCAAATGAGTTCGGCTGCTTATGTAAAAACTAACGGTAGTTGTTTACGTATCCGTACAGGCCCAAGTACCAACTATTCCTATGTAGATTGTGTACCAAATGGCACTACACTTCCAGCTATTGAAAGGTATGAAAACGGTTTTGCTAGGCTTTCTACGGGTAGATACGTTTTTTCCCGATGGGTTGGTGATAGACCTAGCAATCCTCCTGTAACTAGACCTGGTGGCGTTGGCGGTTCGGTGATTCTTACCCCTGGTTCTAGAGGTCAGCTTGTTAGAGACGTTCAAACAGCTTTAGGTAATCTTAGAGTTGATGGAATTTACGGTCAACAAACTGTTAGCCGAGTCCGCAGCTTTCAGCAAAGTAAAGGTCTACTTGTAGATGGTGTTGTGGGCCCCGAAACTCGATCCGCTTTGGGTGTTTAGCCAGAAGCCGCCCTGCGATTGGTCTTAAAGTCTCTTGTTCTAAGCACTTAGTTTAGCGCTATAGGGGAAGCAGAGGGTGATTTTATGCTCGAACTGCCCTCTGCAACAACTGCCTTTCTTGGTAAAAATTAAAAACCGGGATAAAAGCCGATTTTATACACCCTGAAAAACAGAAATTTTGCATTTTGTTCACTCTAAGTTTCTAAGTTGATGTTTCTGATGAAATACCCAAGTAATTTTGCACAATCTGCAAAATTCGCTCTGCTGCATGACCATCCCCAAAAGGATTGATTGCATTTGCCATTGCTTCATAAGCATCTGAATTGCTGAGTAACTCCGCTGTCGCTGCAAAAATGTCCTCACTTTTAGTACCTACAAGTTTGGCTGTACCAGCTGCAACCGCCTCTGGTCTTTCAGTGGTATCTCTTAAAACCAGTACTGGTTTTCCCAAACTGGGGGCTTCTTCTTGCAAGCCACCAGAGTCAGTGAGCAGAAGATGCGATCGCTCAATTGCTCCTACCAATTCGCCATAATCTAGAGGTTCTGTCAAGAAAATTCGGGGATGATTCCCTAAAAGTTCCTGCAACGGTACTCGCACTGTCGGATTGCGGTGCAATGGTAGCAGCAAAGCTGTATCAGGAAACTTGTCTAAAATTTGTAAAAAGCTCTGAGCGATCGCTTGTAAAGGTTCTCCCCAATTCTCCCGACGATGAACTGTTGCTAACAGAACCCGATATGATTCCCAGTCTAAGCCTGGGACATTACAAACTACTTGGGTTGCAGCTACATTTAACAACGCATCAATTACTGTGTTACCTGTCATGTGAATTTCACCCAAAACACCAGAACGATGCAAATTTTCTACAGCCCAAGGAGTCGGCGCAAAATGCAACTGAGTAATTTGAGAAATCAACCGCCGATTAGCTTCTTCTGGGTAAGGATTGAATATATCATCAGTTCTTAGTCCTGCTTCTACATGACCAACAGGAATTTTTTGATAAAAAGCTGCCAAAGCTGCGGCAAAAGCCGTGGTAGTGTCTCCCTGCACGATTACTAAATCTGGCTTTTCCACCTTGAATAACGCTTCTAACCCTTGTAAACTGCGGCAGGTAATATCATTTAAAGATTGCTGAACCTGCATAATTTCCAAGTTATAATCTGACTTGATATTAAACAGTTGCATAACTTGCTCAACCATCTCTCGATGCTGTCCAGTTAGAATTACTTGCAACTCAAAACCTGAAGATTTCTGGAAAACTTGAATGACTGGAGCTAGTTTAATGGCTTCCGGGCGAGTACCTAAGATAATGCAAACGCGTTTTTGATTAGTCATTAGTCATTAATCATCTGTAATTTGCCAATGGTTATAGTCAATGGTCTGTGATCAATAGTCAATAGTTGGCGGTCAATCATCACATAAACCATAAATATAAATGGATGAATCACACAAAATTTGAAGAAGAATTCAGAATTCAGAATTCAGGAGTCAGAATGAATCAGTGGGGGATTTAGACCCGCCACTGATAGCGCCGGCGGCAAGCGAGTCCGCGATAGATAGCGTAGCGGTAGAGAGGAACGAGCGTTGCGTCTTGAAGACCACTATGCAGATTTAGTGGGGGTCTTAAACCCCTGGATTCATTCACTCTTTCGTTCAAAATTCATTCTGTTAGCGGATAGCTAAGGTTTAGCCCATTCTGGCTCCTGACTCCTGAATTCTTTTTCGATAAAAAAACCCGGCTTAACCGGGCAGACGCACTGTTTGTCGAATTCAACTGTAATGACTACTTAATCTCACAAATTCAATATTATGTCTAAATAGCATGAAAAAACCCGGCTTAACCGGGCAGACGCACTGTTTATCGAATTCAACTGTAATGACTACTTAATCTCACATGTTAGAGGGCAAGCAGCGTAAACAGTAGTCTGCATTTGGTCTGCCTCTCCATGCAGCCAGCTTAACCATTTAACTTCACTAGGATGAACTCCCTTAACAGTTAGCACACCCGCAGCCAATACAACTGCCATGACATTAAACATTATTAGAGCGCCTGCTACAAGCAAAACCGCACTAACAGGCATCACAGATTGCAAGATAATCGACAACAGACATCCGACCGTAGCCATCAAGACAACTAGTGGAAAACCCACAACCAACAAGCATACTGCTAATGTAAAAGTCCATATTAAAAAGCTTTTAATCATCAACAAGGAGTAGGTCTTTCCTAGATTAGAGCTTTGAGCAGAAACCATGACTTTTCCTCCTAAAATACAGGGCATATTTTAATTTCAGTCTTATCTCACTTTTCGCGAGTAAACTGAATTGTTTCAGTGAAATTCAGTATATAAAAACTAATCGGAAAAATGAGCATTCGTTTACTAAAGTTTACAGTTAATTTTTTGTAATTATGGATATGAAGTCAAGTTTCTATCTATTAAAAAAACTTCTTTTCTGCATCTATCTTCAGGCATATAACCTAAAAGGTATGAGCTTTTAACCTTGATCCCCAGGACATTACTCCTATTCAACTTAACATTTCTTATAAAAATTAGTAATAGTTCTCATAATTCATAGATGGGCTGAATAAATGGTCTGCTAGTATTTGTGCTGTTAATTGCTGGTAATTCCTGTCCATACCTGGGATAAATTTCTCATCTAAGGACTTAGAATATTTACCCTGCATTTAGATGCATTAATAAACACTTAAATATCTATGTATATTTGTCAGGGTGTTTTGAGTCCTTACGTGTGTTAAACCAGGTTAGATAGGTTAAATAATTTATCTAAATTTTTTGAATAGTGAAATCTCAGGAAAAAAAGATACCAGTTGAGGGGGATGAAATGCATTAATCGTCGTTCTAGACTTTCAATCGCCTCCCATCGCAGCTAGTGCTGACAGACAGGCATTCTCCAAAAGTCATCGAAGCAAGTGACTTGACTTTTCATTAATTCAACTTTTTAACTGCCAAATGTGAAGATATATGACAGAATCACAGTCTCCATTAAATTCTAACTCTGCTGCCGGACGTAATGTGCCACCAATGCCGCCGCCACCACCCCCAACGCCAACCTTTAGTACACAGCGGCAGATGACACAAACATTGGATATGTCAACCATTCCTCCCGTTGCAGGTCATCGTCCGGGTAGTCCACCGCCAATACCGACTTCAGCCCGTCCTCAAAACACCGTTCCACAACTCACTTTAGCGAAGTTAATCAGAGAAGCTTACGATCAGGGATATTCTGACTTGCACTTGGGTGTAGGTGAAGTACCCCGCTTCCGCAGCCGAGGAGAAATTCAATCAACGGATTATCCCGAAACAGATAAAGAAGCTTTTATGAATTGGTTGCGGGAGGTGATGAGTGAGGGGGAAATTCAGCGCTTTGAAGAACATTTAGAATTTGACGGAGCAACTCAATACGACTTTGCTCGTGTGCGGATTAATGTTTTTGGCTCCCTCAAAGGGGCTGCAATGGTGTTGCGGTTGATTCCACTGAAAATTTTAACAATGGAACAGTTGAATTTACCGCCAGTTTTTCGGGATATTTGTCATCACCACAAAGGTTTAATTTTGGTGACTGGGCCCACTGGTTCTGGTAAATCCACCACAATGGCAGCGATGGTTGACTACATCAATAAGGAGATGGCCAAGCATATTATCACCATTGAAGACCCGATAGAATTTGTCCATCAAAGCCGCAAGTCTTTAGTCAAACAGCGAGAAGTGGGAATGCATACCCGCAAATTTGACAACGCTTTGAAAGCAGCTTTGCGGGAAGACCCAGATTTGATTCTGGTGGGGGAAATGCGGGATAAAGAAACAGTTAACACCGCCCTAAAAGCCGCTCAGACTGGTCACTTAGTCATGGGAACCCTGCACACTAATAGCGCTGTTAAAACCATTGAGCGGATTCTCAATCTCTACTCTGGTGACGAACAGGATGCAATGCGGGTGGCAGTTTCTGAGTCTTTAGTGGCAGTAATTGCTCAAGGCTTGTGTCGCACAACTGACGGTAAGCGGGCTGCTTTCCACGATGTGCTGATCAATACTGAGGCGATTAAAGAATGGATCAAAGATGGTAAATATGACGAAATTGGCGAGTTGATGAAACAAGCTAGTTTTGACGGCATGATTACGATGAATCAGTCGTTGCTCAATCTCTATCAAGATGGTCGCATTACTGAAGAAACTGCTTTAGAAATGTCGCCAACTCCTAACGAAATGGCGCAGTTTCTCCGAGGTCGGGTTTAAGATTGGGCATTGGAGATTAGGGATTGTCTCGTTCTCAGTCATAAGCTGGGAACGAGTTAGTTATGAATTAGGCTGATCACGACTTTACCGAAGTGAGCCGCACTTTTGAGGTAATGATAAGCCTCTCGTGCTTCAGCGAAGGGGAAAACTCGATCGATAATCGGTTTGATTTGATGCTGTTGCATCACCTGATTCATCGCCTCAAACATTTCCCGGCTGCCAACATAAATTCCCTGAACGGTTAAACTCTTAAAAAGTATTGGCATGGGGTCAATCTCACTTCCTCTCCCTGACAATACGCCAATCAAGCTAATACGTCCTCCGATGCGGACTGCTTGTAGCGATTTTGGCAGAGTACCTGCACCGCCTACCTCAACTACATGATCTACACCTGTGCGATTAGTCAATTGGTAAACTTGCTTTTCCCAATCTGGTGTTGTTTTATAGTTGATTGTCTCATCAGCACCAAGCTGTTTGGCTCGCGCCAATTTTTCATCACTGCTGGAAGTAATAATTGTTCTAGCACCATGTATCTTGGCAAACTGGAGAGCAAAAATTGAAACTCCTCCAGTACCGAGTAACAAAATACTATCACCCGCACGAGTATTGCCTTTTGTCACCATTCCATGCCAAGCTGTGACTGCTGCACAGGGCAAAGTTGCACCTTCAATGTAGGATAAATAGTCTGGTAATATTACCAACCCATCTTGGTGTAATACGACATACTCAGCTAGCATTCCATCGATACCGCCTCCGAGATCAGATTTCATTTTCTCTTTGGTTAAAGAGCCATAAATCCAGTCTTGGAAGAAAGTACCCGCTACGCGATCGCCTATTTTGACCCGTGTCACACCTTCCCCCACCGCCACAACTTCTCCTGCACCGTCAGATACAGGAATTAACGGATATTTCTGTCCAGCACCGTAAGCTCCTTCAATCACAAGTAAATCGCGGTAATTTAAGGATATTGCTTTGACTTGAATGAGAACTTGTCCAGCTGCGAGTTTTGGTTCAGTGCGATCGACTAATGCAAGAGCATCAATCCCGGCGTTGCTTTGAATTTCGTAAGCTTTCATAGAATTTATTTGTCAATAGCTTAAACAGCAAGGAGTCCCCTAGCATATCTGTATTCGCATTGGCTAGCGCGAGGAATTGTGCTTCTACTCCTGCCTTCTGCCTCCTGCCCCCTGCCCCCTGCCTCCTGCCTTCTAGGCTATCGCCAATCATCCAAGGCAAAAACATCTGGGCGATTGAATCCCGGTTCATTCGGTCTATGCATTGCAACTCCGATGATTTCACTGCGAAAACCACGAGCAAGCATTCTGCGGTAAGCTTCGTCTCGACTCGTATTGACCCCAGCGATTAAACGTGACATTTTTTGAGCCGCAGTCAATGCTTCACACAAATCTAATAACTGCTCGAAACGTTGCCCTGCATTGTTGCCAGAATATACTGCCCCAAATCGGACAAAGCAAGTATTACTACCTGCCTCAGTACCCGCCCCATAGTGACAAACTGCAAATCCTGCCAAGCTTGTATCATCCCATAACAACACCGTATCACCCAGTCCTTGAGCTTGAACTGTGAGAATTTCCCGTGATAAATCTAGTCCTTCATAAATAGAATTAGTGAGTTGATCAATTGCTTTCAGACTTTGGATACGTTCATCCTCACTCATCTGTGAGTATCTAGTTCCTTGAGGTATTGGCTGTAATTGTTGTACTTGCTTTGCCAAAATCGCAGTGAGAAAACGCAGACGAAAGCCAAATTTTTGATATAGTACGTGATGCTTAGGACTTTGAGCAAAAGTAAACAGTCCTGTCATTGGAGTATTCCACTGGTCAAAGCAAGTTGTGGCAGCTTCAACGAGACGTTGACCTACTCCTTGGTTCCAAAAGTCAGGATGAACGCTTAACGGCCCAAAATAGCCAAAGCTCCCCCAATTCACCACCAAGTTAGACCCGATTAATTTTCCGTCTACCTCAGCAGCAAATGCCCTATTCGGATCAGTTTTCCAGCGATGGTGGATGTAAGCAGCATCCCCATAAAACTCGGTTGGTTCAGGTAGTCCTAACAAAGTGCCAAAGGCCAGCCGAAAAATATGGTCAGCAGCAGCTA
Organism: Nostoc sp. CALU 546; assembly: GCF_048836525.1. Lineage (NCBI taxonomy): Bacteria > Bacillati > Cyanobacteriota > Cyanophyceae > Nostocales > Nostocaceae > Nostoc > Nostoc sp. CALU 546. The sequence continues at coordinate 10,897 of NZ_JAWJTF010000078.1, read as the reverse complement.
ACTCATTCTCTTGGAGTAATCGGATAGAAACGTTCATCTCTTTGTTATGTTGAGAGCGCTAGGTTCTATCCTATTACCTAGAGTTATGCCAAGTTGCAAACTTTTTAGGACGCGGGGACACGCAGGTTAACTTGAAATTAAAAGGGCAGTTTTTAACCGCCCTTGTAAAGCTACAGAGAATCTATGAACTGCTGTACTTTTTCCAGGAGTGGCTGATGTTCAATTTGCTCTGCTAACTCCTGGGCATTTTGGTAGCACGATCGCGCCAACTTTTTGCGTTTGGTTGTGGCGTAAAGGGTTCCCATATTCAGTAAGGTTGAAATTTCTCCAAGAGAATCGCCCAGCTGTTGATAAATTGTCATGGCTTGTTTGTAGAACTTCATGGCTTGCCGGTGCTGTGCCAGGGAACTGTAGGTAAAACCAATGTTGTGGAGGGTTGTTGCAACACCTGCGCGATCGCTAATTGCCTGACGTGTCAAAAGAACTTGATAGTAAAGCAACAGCGCTTGTTTGGGTTTTCCTAAATCATGATAGACAGAAGCAATGTTGTTTAAGGTGGTTGCTTCTCCAAGCAAATTCTTGACAGCTCGTTGAATTGGAAGTGCTGCTTCAAAAAATTCTAACGCTTGCTCAAACTTGCCTAAAATATTGTAAGCAAACCCAATGCCATTTAGGGTTGTTGCCTCACCAGAAAAGTCACCTAACAATCGCCGCATCCTCAAAATTTGATGTTGTAGCAACAGCGCCCGTTTCGGTTCTCCCAACCGCGTATAAATTAGCGCCACATCATTGAGAGTAGAAATTTCTCCTTGAGTATCTTGCAATCGCCGAAAGATTGGTAGTGATTTGTCAAAATATTCCAACGCTTGCGAAAAGCGTCCAAGACGGCTGTAGGTAGAACCCAAATTGCTAAGTGCAGTTGCTTGTGCTGGCGCGTTGCCAATTTCATTAGCAACCGAAAGCGCCTGATAAAAACGCTCTAATGCTCTTTGAGGTTGCCAGCAAGTGAGGTGGGCTAAACCAAGGTCGTTTAATGTATAACCTTCTCTGGCTCGGTCTGGAATTGCTCTAGCCAAGTGTAAATTCTTGGTAGCCAGGTCGAGATACTCTTGAAATTTCCCCCGCTGATAGTAGCGGTTTGCTTCATCACGACGTTGTTCCCACTCTTTGACTTGATTTAAAGGTTGCGTCATCTGACCTCAGTTGCACTCTGCGATAAATAGGCAGGACATCTTTTAGGAATGAACCTCTCTTAGGTTTCCCAAATTTTAACCTTTATCTTCTATCTTTAGATATAAGACGTAAATAGAGAAGTATGGTATTATTCCATACTTACAAAAGTATATATGAAGCAATTAATACAAATAATCTAGTAAAGAGAATCATCGAAACAGGAGTCAGAATTCAGGAGTCAGAATTCAGAATGAATTTTGTACTAGTGGCGGATAGCGTAGCTGTAGCGAGTCCCCCTTGGCGATAGCGCCTACGGCAAGCGAGTCCGCCTTCGCGTAGCGTCTCATAGAGAGCGTCTTGACTCTGACTCCTGAATTCAGAATTCTGAATTCTTCTTCAACTAAAGGGTCTTAGTAGCAATCTTGCGGCTTCTATCTCAGGCATGGTATCGGGGTAGCAAGACAAACACTACTTTAAACAAGGGTGTTTTTTTCCAAACATTAAATATAATGCTCTTACTATGAGCATCTACCAATCTCTCAAAAAATCTTATACCCAAGACCGACGGCGTGAGAATGACTGGCGGTTGTTTTTGCGTTTAGTGCCCTATGCCCGTCGTAGCGGACGACTGTTGACGCTATCAATGTGCTTACTCGTACCGATCGCACTAGCTAATGCCATACAACCGCTGTTGATTGGCCAAGTAATCTCTCTGATTCGCAATGAACCTAGCACTTACGAATTTCTCAGGAATCGCCCCTTATCTCAAGGGCTAAATATCCTGGAGGGATTATTGGTAATTGCGATCGCAATCCGATTGATTTTGACGGGCTACCAAGGTTACATAGTACAGAAGCTAGGACAACAAATCACCGCAGCAATTCGCCAAGACTTATTCCAGCACGTCACATCTCTAGCAGTGCGCTTTTTTGACCGCACGCCCGTAGGTAAATTAATCACCAGAATCACCAGCGATGTGGAAGTGTTAGGCGATGTCTTTTCGACTGGGGCAATTGGCATTGTATCCAATTTGTTTTCCATGCTGGTGATTTTGGGTTTAATGTTTTCCATCCAATGGCAACTTACCTGCTTGCTGCTAGTGATGTTATTACCAGTTACCTGGGTCATTGTTTACATCCAGCAACAGTACCGCAAAGCCAATTACAAAGGGCGGGAAGAACTTTCCATATTGAACTCACAGTTACAAGAAAATGTGGTTGGCATTAACGTAGTGCAGCTGTTCCGCAGGGAAAAATTTAATGCCGAATTGTTTCGTACCACAAACAGCCGCTACACTCAGCAAATGGATCAAACCATCTTTTATGATTCATTTATTTCAGCAACCTTAGAGTGGATTGGACTGATTGCGATCGCAGGTGTTTTGTGCATGGGTGGTTGGTTACTTTTAGGAAAAAGCTTGACTTTTGGAACTTTATCTGCATTTATCTTGTATGCCCAGCGATTATTTGACCCTTTAAGGGATTTTGCGGAAAAATTTACAGTAATTCAAGCTGGTTTCACTGCCATTGAACGGGTAGGCGATATATTAGATGAACCGATAGAAATCCGCGATCGCGCCAATGTCCGCTTCTCAATATTTGATGCGAAATTTGGCTACATAGACGAGATCCTGGCAAATCTAGAATCCCCAGACCTTACTTCCCCGCCAGAACTGGGAGAAATTCGCTTCGATCACGTCTGGTTTGCTTACAAAAATGATGATTACGTAATTAAAGACTTAGATTTCACCATTAATCCTGGTGAAAGAGTGGCATTAGTAGGCCCTACAGGTGCGGGTAAAACTTCGATTATCCGGCTGTTGTGCCGCCTCTACGAACCCACCCAAGGACGCATTCTCATAGATGGCGTGGATATTCGGGAAGTGCCACAGGCAGAACTGCGGCGCTACATGGCAGTAATTTTACAAGAAGGATTTTTGTTTGCTGGCGATGTTAAAAGCAACATTTCTTTAGGAGATGGCTATACCATTGAACAGATTCAACAAGCAGCAGAAGAAACCAACATTGCCCAGTTTATAGAAGAACTACCCGAAGGCTATGATACTCAACTTCGAGAACGGGGGACAAATATTTCTAGTGGTCAAAAGCAACTTTTAGCCTTCGCGCGGGCTGCCATTCGCAGTCCCCAAATTTTGGTACTAGATGAAGCTACCGCTAGCTTGGATGTTGGCACAGAAGCTTTAGTTCAAGAGGCATTAAACCAGCTTTTGCTCAGACGCACCGCCATTATTATCGCTCACCGCTTGTCTACAATTCGCAATGTAGACCGGATTTTTGTTCTCAAGCGTGGCGAATTAATCGAACAGGGAAGCCATGATCAATTATTGCGAGAAGGAGGGCTTTATGCCACTTTGCATAACTTGCAGATGTTGGGAACTTAAGATATTTTCAGAAAAAAATGAATAGCACTAAGGAACTTCCAAATAAAAAATACTCAACAAATTCTTGTGGGGCGGACAAGATGTCTACCCCAGAAGATTGGATAATTTATTTGTTGAAAGTCGCTAATATAAATTAGCGCGTGATAGAAAATGCGATGGCTACGCCCGCCATAGGCATCGCAAAAAATCATTGTGTAAGAGTGCCTAGTTTACTCTCGTAGGCATTGCATGAAATTATCGTGTAGAGAGAATATAGTGTTGGGTTTCGCTTTAATCCACCCAACCTGCAAATAACCTAACGCACCAATCAAAGCGCGTAAAACTGTTTGAGTTGCTTTGTTTGATGATAGTTGGATGATATAAAAAAGGTGCGTTATATTCTGTTAAAGCACACTATAGGCTCGGCGATTATACTACAATATTCTTTCACAAATATCCCTAGCTTCGCCTCTCCTCAATTCTCGTCTTGACACACTCCTTAATTGTCGAGAACATTCAGAGACTGTTTCATTTCTTATTAAGGATTCACAAACATTATCAACCTCTCGTCTACCAACAAGTTCTTCTCTTCTCAAAATTCTTACACATCTACGTATATCTCTAGGTCTTCGATCATCATCCCGCCGTTGTGCTTGTAGTGGTGGTGATTGTGGACAGCCAAAGGGCGTACAGGCTTGTCCTAGTGGTGCATTAGGACAGCCAAAGGGATTACATTCAGCAACACTAGATGGTGAACAGCCAAAGGGATTACAATCCGCAAATGCAGGTTTGATATCAACACCAATAAGGATTGCACCGATTGGAACTGTCAAGAATAATGCAGCATTCACAATTTCTCGTCGGATGATTTGTAACATAATATTGGATTCTCAAATTAACGTGTATAACAGCAACAGAAATTATCATTATGGAACAATGGAACGGGTTCATTTTGACTCAAGCATTTTCGTGTTTGCAAACAGTTGATAAGTTATAACCATTCCCAAACTTAATGCAGCGAAAGTTAAACCAATTCCTAATTGTTTGTTCATTCCTCTTGCTTACTTTGTTTCGCTTCTCCTAAATTCCCAGTAAAAACTTGGGAATTATGAATACTACTTATCTAAAGACTCTACTGCCTGGTATAAAGATTGCCGGTTAGAAAAGGTCGGAAAAAAGTCGGATCTTTTTAGTAAATTTACGTAAAAATTAAGAAAAAATAAAGCTTTTAGTGAGAATATCGTAGTCTAACTAGTACTAATACATATACAAATGACGGTTGAAGAGGCGATGCCTGCGGCGGGCTACGCCTACGCACTAGCCGAGCAATTATTAGAACGGGGATGCTTAACAAAAATTAAATCTGTAGAGACACGATTTATCGCGTCTCTTGCCTTAACCGAACCGTATTGTCTCTACTCCCAATACTTGTCGGGTTTTGGGGAAAAGGGTAAGGGGTAAGGGGAAAGAAAAAACTTTTACCCTTTAACCTTTTCCCAAAACCCAATTCCGAGTTCAAAATGCAGTATTGTCTCTACTCCTAACTCCTAACTTCAAACTCCTAACTTTTAACTTTTAACTCCTTAAAAAAATCCCCACTCAGAGATTTGTCTGAGTGGGTAATATGAGGTGGGACAAGATAATCTTCCCAACAGGAGTAGGGGAATTATTTGCTTTCTGTAAAATCAGCGTCAATCACATCATCGCCGCTACCAGAGCTAGATGTAGAACCGCTATCTTGAGGTTCAGCACCAGGTGCAGCACCGCCACCAGCTTGTTGATAGATGTTGCTACCAACAGCGAATAGCGCTTGTTGCAATTCTGGGGTGAGCTTCTTGATTTGCTCATCGTCTTCTTTCGCAACTGCTTCCCGCAGTTCTTTCACTAAACCTTCAACTTTAGTCTTGTCAGCATCGGGAACTTTATCGCCCAATTCTTGTAACTGCTTTTCAGCTTGGTATGCCAAAGAATCGGCTTGGTTCTTGCGTTCAATCTTTTCACGCCGTTCTTTGTCAGATGAAGCGTTCTGTTCAGCTTCTCTCACCATCCGGTCAACGTCATTTTTATCCAGGGTGGAAGCGCCAGTTATGCTGATGGACTGTTCTTTACCAGTGCCTTTGTCCTTAGCAGTGACGTTAAGGATACCATTAGCGTCAATATCGAAGACCACTTCAATTTGAGGGACGCCACGTGGTGCAGGAGGAATACCATCAAGGCGGAAGGTTCCCAAGCTCTTATTATCGTTAGAGAATTCGCGTTCACCTTGCAGAACGTGAATTTCTACGTTGGTTTGTCCATCCACAGCGGTGGAGAAAACTTCGGATTTTTTGGTGGGAATTGTAGTGTTGCGAGGGATAATTTTGGTCATCACGCCGCCCAATGTTTCCACACCCAAAGATAGCGGTGTCACGTCTAACAGCAAGATGCCAGTTACATCACCAGCCAGTACCCCAGCTTGAATAGCTGCACCAACTGCTACGACTTCATCAGGGTTCACGCTTTGGTTGGGGTCTTTGCCCAATACCTGCTTCACAATCTGCTGTACAGCAGGAATGCGGGTAGAACCACCAACTAATACCACTTCATCAATATCGCCTTTGTTTAACTTGGCATCCCGAAGGGCGTTTTCCACAGGAACACGACAACGGTCGATTAAGTCAGAGCAAAGTTCTTCAAACTGAGCGCGAGTCAGGGTTGTATCCAGGTGCTTGGGACCATCCTGGGTTGCGGTGATAAATGGCAGGTTAATTTCTGCTTGGGTGACGCTAGAAAGCTCAATTTTGGCTTTTTCTGCGGCTTCAGTCAGACGTTGTAAAGCCTGTTTGTCTTTCCGCAGGTCAATACCTTCGGCTTTCTTGAACTTATCAGCTAAGAAGTCAACTATTTTTTTATCGAAGTCATCACCGCCAAGGTGGGTATCACCAGATGTGGCTAGTACTTCAAAAACTCCATCTCCAACTTCCAGTACGGATACGTCGAAGGTACCACCACCCAAGTCAAACACGAGAATGGTTTCGTTACTTTTCTTGTCAAACCCATAAGCCAGAGATGCGGCTGTAGGCTCGTTGATAATCCGTAGAACTTCAATCCCGGCAATTTTACCAGCGTCTTTTGTCGCTTGCCGTTGGGAGTCGTTAAAGTATGCCGGAACGGTGATTACAGCTTGGGTTACGGTTTCGCCCAAGTATTTGCTGGCATCTTCAACTAGTTTGCGAAGAACTTTTGCAGAAATTTCTTCAGGAGCAAATGCTTTACCAGCGATTGGACAATCTAATTTGACATTGCCGTTATTGCTGAGGACTTTGTAAGAAACTTCCGTAGCTTCGTTACTCACTTCGTCGTAGCGGCGTCCGATGAAGCGTTTGACTGAGTAAAACGTATTTTCTGTGTTCATCACCGCTTGGCGTTTGGCGATTTGACCAACCAAGTTATCGCCATTTTTAGCAAATGCTACTACTGAGGGTGTTGTCCGAAAACCTTCAGCATTAGCAATTACTGTGGGTTTACCACCTTCCATCACTGCCACGCAGGAGTTCGTTGTTCCTAAGTCAATTCCAACTACTTTTGCCATTTTAGGTGCTGGCTCCGTATAACTACAAATGAATGAATGAGAATATAAAGCACTAAATTTTCAACCAACAGGGTCAAGAAATCAGCCAGTTCAGCATGAATACCTTTGATTCGGCCTTCCTGGGGTTAAAACTCCAGACTAATGCTGATATATATACTGAACCTTAGTGGTAGCCAGTCCATGAAGGGTGGTTTCCCGAACCTTGCTTAGGACGGTTAAACTAACTAAATTGTGTTTTTAGTTGGTTCATGGATTTATTTGTCTTCACTCTGTCTAATGTATGAGAATTAATACTTTCAGCAATTAGGGTGAACCGTAACGTCCGAGTGGTGTTTGCCGTCTTTTGAGGCGATAAACTACAGAAACACTGAGGATTGGGCATGAGGCATGGGGCATGGGGCATGGGGCATTGAATAAAATATGACACTCAGCACTTAGCAGTTACTCAGAGTAAAGAAAAAAGAGTTTCCCAATCAATTACAGGCGGTCTTTGTCCTTGGTTGACTATTTCAAAAATTTTCCTAGAACTACTTGGGTAAGAAAGGCATTCCACACAAGCATTTGCTACATCAATCCGGCTGGTATCACCCGAAAGTGTATCCCCAGTACCTACGACCACACCATATTTACCGCCTGTTTTTGCCTTGAGGAGGGTGTTGAGGTCGTATGAGGTATAGGGGCCGTCAATGAGGCGTCCTGGGCGGATAATGGTGTAGGGTAATCCTGAATTAATAATGGACTCTTCGCCCTTTTGTTTGGCATCCAATACACCAAAAGCATTAAGAATACTAAAAGGAAACTGATTTTTACGGAGAATTCCACAGGAAGAGACGAAAACGAATCGCTTCAAATTCCGGGGTGCTGCTGCTACTAGATTGCTTACACCTTGGGCATCGACCTTTTCTGGACTATTCTTTGCTTTTGCTTGACTAGATTTGGGGTTAAGGAAAGTGATGCCCCATTCAAGCAAGTTCGGGGATTGCTCAAATTCCCATCGCTCAGAGGGAAAGGCAGTGGTTCCAGTACAATTTATGATGTGGGTGACATCTGGCATTGCGGCTGGCAGTGTAGCTGGCTGGCGGATGTCACCAACGGCAATTTCCACTCTTTGGTTAAACATCTCTTCAGCTTTGGTGGCATTGCGTGTCAGGACACGAACTTTCACGCCTTTCTCCAACAGCTTGCCTACCACCAGTTGCCCTACTCCACCAGTAGCACCAGCAACTAGTACCAAATCTTCAACTGAATCAAAAGAAGTCATAAAGTGCTTTTAAGATAGTTCATTGTTAATCTACTCAAAAAATGCAATGTCTATGATCGGCTATCCCTACGTACATCGCCGAAACAGGGACTTTCAATAAAAAATATCCCATCACCAAAGAATTGGGTCTGAAACCCCGTGCTTCACGCAAGGTTTTAAAGTAATGAGTAATGAGTAAGGAGTAATGAGTGGATGAAAAATGGGTATTTACTCATTACTTATTACTCATTACTCCTTCTTAAGAGCGCCTTTAGGTCGGTGAGGAGATCAATTTGAGGGTAGGGAAAGTCATTTTGAACATAAATGAGTAAATACCCATTACTCATTACTCATTACTCATTACTCATTACTCATTACTTATTTAATTTGGTTCACCAATGATGACACCAAAACTGTATGAATAAAAAATGGGTAAATCTCATCAAAGTCAACAGCCTAGGCGTAGCCCGTCGTAGACATCGCCAAATAGCGGAAATTGCGCCCGAATTGTTCGGTTCTACCACTGTCACCAGTACACAAATGGCTATAACCTCTTAAGTAGTAGTGAAATGTCTACCCTAGACGCTGTTAGTCGCTCTTGAATTAAGGGGTGAAAGCCTGTGTACAAATGGATATTGCCAAGCCTGAGCGAAATCTTGGCTGAAAATCAATCAAGTATAGCTGAATGTTCACCTGCCAAAGCAGAGCGGCAGTGGCGTGTCAGCCTAGCAGCGACAGAACATTTGCTATTAAAGACTTTAGCAACTGCCTCGGTTGACACAACCCAAGGATTAGTTTTAGCTGCACCCGCACCCTTATTTAGTCAGCCAAAACTGACTCAAAGCTTAGAAACAGTAACTTTTACCGCAAAACCATTCAACCCCTTGGCGCTGATGCCATTTCAGATGCCGTGTGCGATGCCTGGGTTGGACTACGCCAACGAATTTGTAAATGAAGAAATTGCTCCTCATGAATCGGTACTTCCCTTACTACCTGCTGATCCACTCGGTACGGAACAATTTTGCTTAGTTTTTACAGATAAATTTAGATTAGTGCTGGTTTTAGCAACCCACAAAAACGGTAAAAAAACCTTTTCATTTTCTTTTGAGCCAGAGGTAGTACAGCAAGCTTGGCGATCGCTAGGGGCAAGGGTAATGCTAGCTAATCCAGAGTTCTTTGCCCGCCTGGATGCATTGGTAGAACAGTATTCTCCGGTAGCACCAGACTACCGAATTATGATTGAGTTTAGCCAGTTGTTGCTTCAAGAAGTAACAGAAGCAGAAGAGACTAGAGACTCTTTACTAGGAACTGGGGACAAGGAGAATAACCCATGCCCAATTCCCAACGCCCAATGCCCAATCCCCCATACCCAATCCCCAAATCCTGATGTAGAATTGCTCCAAGCTTTTGCTCACGAAGTCCGCACACCTTTAACCACGATTCGCACTATGACTCGTCTGCTGCTGAAACGGCGAGACTTAGATGCTAGCGTGATCAATCGCTTAAAAGTTATCGATCACGAGTGTACCGAGCAAATTGACCGCATGGAGTTGCTGTTTAAGGCAGCAGAACTGGAAACTACTACCTCAGCAAAATCCTCAAAAACTCAACTCACGCCGATGTCTTTAGATCAAGTGTTGCAGCAAAGTATTCCCCGTTGGGAACAAGCAGCACATCGGCGGAACTTAACTTTAAATGTTGTTTTACCCCAGCAACTACCAACAGTGGTGAGCAATCCCATGATGCTAGATCAGGTACTCACTGGTTTAATAGAGAATTTCACTCGCAGCTTACCCTCTGGTAGCCATATTCAAGTACAAGTTATCCCGGCTGGAGATCAACTGAAGTTACAATTATCGCCCCAATTTGGGTGCAAAGATTCAAATAAAGCCGCCACACCTGCAACACCACCAATTCGCAAAGCTCTTGGTCAACTGCTGATGTTCCAACCAGAAACGGGTACGATTAGTTTGAATATCGCCGCAACCAAACATTTATTCCAGGCGATCGGTGGCAAATTGATTGTACGCCAGCGTCCACACTATGGGGAAGTTTTGACGATTTTCTTGCCTTTAGAAGTTAGCAATAAATAGAAACCAGGAGTCAACAGTTAGGAGGTATATCATATCTGCATCAAAATACTTAAATAATAGCTAAGTGTTGAGCGCTGTACATGGATAGCGGGGCGTTGAGCCAGTGCTAAGTAAAAACCAGTTGTTCAATACAATTCAGATAAGACCAAAACACTTGTAGAGACGTCGATTTATCGCGTCTTGTAGATTTATAGCGTCTAGAAAACCCACAATTTTGTACACTTAGCCCTTAACCCAAGCGTATTGGGGTAGGGGTAAAGCACATTGCTCATTGGTGTCAACTTAAGCTGGAAATAGCTTTGCTGCGGGCTTCATAACCCGCCAGAGAATGAATTCTCTGGCTCATAGCTAAAGTCTACTGAAGTAGACTGAATAATTTTTGGGGATATCTAGTCATCTTTCAGATGACTTTAGCTATGAGACAGGGATTTACAATCCCT
>NZ_JAWJTF010000258.1:0-3011 GCF_048836525.1 Nostoc sp. CALU 546 | reverse complement strand
GTTTTAAGCCTATTTAAGTTTCGTAACATAATTTGGTTTGTTCCCACCGACTTACTTAACATCATGTCTAGATGACCAGAATTCCGTCAGATTGCTTGGTCAATTAAACAGGCACTATATCATACCATTGTCAAAAATCTTTGCAATAAATTAATCGTTTGTAGGGACTTACAGATATACGTCCCTACAATGTATGGATAGCAGATATTTGATGAAAAAGTATAATTAATAAAGTTTAAAAGTTCAATGAAGTTACTTTTAACTTTTAACTTATTTTTTACTGTGCCACAATATTAATAAAAAGAAGTGGCAAAGCCACTTCCTAATTCCCAGGTAGAACCTAAGTTATGAGTATAACGACTACAAAAATTTGAAATAGTATAAACAAACACCAATTAACTGAATATCTCTATTTTCCTTGTTTTCTGGGTGAGGAAATCCTGATTTCCATCTGCCAAATAACTGTATATTTACATAAGTTTCATGATTGCAATGCAAACTCAATTTTATCTAGTTCATCGCTAATATGGCGCTTGTCCCATTCTGGCTGAAGTGTATCTAGTTTTTGGTGCGATCGCCGCTGCTTTCCATTGCAAGGCTTCCAACAAGCAATTTGTGAAAGTACATCATTCCTGACTAGGATTCAATACAACGATAATTTCTCCTAGCCTAATTCCCAAACGTTTCCAGTGGGGATTGCTAGAGGAAAAAGTACTATCCCCTAACACTGCTTGGTAGTCATTGGGGAATTTTTCATAAGCATTGGGAGCAGCGTTTACTCGTAAAATGAGTTTGCCTTGATAACGGGATAATTTACTACTATCCAACAAGATAGTACCGCCGTAATCCCACTCCAATCCATAGAGTCTAAAGTTACCTAACTTCTTGCGTAATTCGCTTAATGGGGTTCCAACACCAATACCTTCGCGGGTTTTCCAAGCCCAACCCAGGTTACGCACATCTAGAGGTTTGGTACGAGTATTATCACTCCAGACTACCAAGAGCGATCGCCCCTGATTTAGGTTTAACTGAGTAGCTGCAAAACTACCTATTCCTTCGGGGCCTGAAATGGTTTTATCAACGAGACGAGACGCGCCAAATAGCTTAACTAAATCTTTCTTAGTCGTTGTGCGTGTAATCGGCCCCACTCGTTCCCCAGGAACAATCAAGGTGTCTGTTAATGGTTGCGATTTAGCAACAGTAACTGGATGATTAATTTTCTGCGGTAGTGCAAAGGCTGGATTTGCTGAATAGTTTAGCAGTAAAGCTAAAGTAGCTGTAGCAATACCTTTGATTGATGAATGCATGGGTTCTATTTTGGGTAGCAGAATATGAGTTGTGAGTACTCATCGTTTAACTACTACAATTTCCCCGTTACAGATTCCCGATTTCCCAAAATTTTATTTCATCGCTCTAGTTGCATTTAAAATTGCCAGCAAGGCTACTCCAACATCAGCAAAGACAGCTTCCCACATTGTTGCTATACCTAAAATACCCAACCCAATAAATATACCTTTAATTGCTAAAGCAAAGCCAATATTTTGCCAAACTATTGTGCGGGTTTTTCTAGCGATTTGTATTGCTTCTGCCACTTTTGATGGTGCATCTGTCATGATCACAATATCGGCAGTTTCTATCGCTGCATCTGAACCTAACCCGCCCATCGCTATTCCAACATCTGCTCTAGCAATCACTGGTGCATCATTAATACCATCCCCAACAAAGGCAACTTTACCATGCTTGCCGGCGGTGCTGAGTAACTTCTCAATGGCATTAACTTTTTCTTCGGGTAATAACTCTGCTTCATAGGTATCTATGCCAATCTGTTGAGCAATTCGAGAAGCGATCGCTTGATTATCTCCTGTCAACATTACTGTTCTCTCTACACCCATTCGCTTGAGTGCTTGAATAGCAAGTCTTGCATCTTCTTTGAGTTCATCAGCAATGACAATATACCCAGCGTAAATATCATCCACTGCTAGATGAATAACTGTTCCCTCTAACTGGCAATTATCGTGATAAATATTCTCTCTATGTAATAAGCGATCGCTTCCTGCTATCACTACCCTATTTTCAACCTTGGCTCTAATTCCATAGCCTGCTATCTCTTCATAATCTCTCACCTCAAATTCATCAATTTTTTCACCATAAGCCTTGCGGATAGATTGAGCAATGGGATGATTTGAGTGTGATTCTACTTTGGCAGCTAATTGCAGTAATTTTTCATCATTCCAGCCATTTAATGGTATTATTTCTACTACTTTAAATACCCCTTGAGTTAACGTTCCAGTTTTATCAAAAACAACTGTATTCACTGCATTTAAAGTATCTAAAAAAGTAGAGCCTTTGACTAAAATACCACGTCTGGCTGCACCTCCCACACCTCCAAAGTAACCTAATGGAATACTGATAACGAGTCCACAGGGACAGGAAATAACTAGTAAAATTAGGGCGCGATAAATCCACTCTGAAGAAGTTGCACCAGAAATGAATAAAGGAGGTAATATTGCAACTGCTAAAGATGTAAAAACTACTATTGGTGTATAATATCGGGCGAATTTAGTAATAAACTTTTCTGTTTCTGCTTTTTTACTTTTGGCATTTTGCACCAAGTCTAAAATCCTAGCAATGGAAGATTCATCAAAGAGTTTTGTGACTCTAATGCTGAGAACACCCATTTTATTGATCATCCCAGCCAAAACCGTTTCTCCCAGCCTCACTGTTCGCGGCACAGATTCTCCAGTTAATGCAGATGTATCAACTTGCGAATTACCATCTATAATTTCGCCATCTAAGGGAATCTTTTCTCCGGGTTTCACGACGATAATATCCCCAACATTTACTGTTTCTGGCGATACTTTTTTGAGTTCTCCCTCTATTTGAATATTGGCATAGTCTGGGCGGACTTCCAATAATTCTTTGATAGAATTACGGGAACGACTGACGGCAATATCTTGGAACAATTCTCCAATTTTATAAAATAACATTACTCCGACAGCTTCGGGTAATTT
>NZ_JAWJTF010000224.1:0-3539 GCF_048836525.1 Nostoc sp. CALU 546 | reverse complement strand
GATGGTTTTGCCGTCCGGGCTGAAACTCACACTTAAGACACTGCCTTGATGCCCTTGAAACTGGTTACGTTCTTTAATTTTATTGAGAATAGTATCCAAAGCAAAGATAGGGCTGATAGCTGGATATTTTTCTAGAGGAAGACCATGTTTTACCAGACTTTTTAACTCTTTACCACTCTGCATTGCTGCCACTAGTGATTCTAACTCGCCATAGTCAAACTGTCTTATAGGATTAACTCCAGCTTGTTCTAGCTGTGTTCCTTGCTGTGCTTCTATTTGTGCTGTTTTTGCCGCTTGTGTCGCTTCATTTGCTTTTGTCAGCGCTGCTTGTGCTTGACGCAAAATAGTTTGAGCCTGTTTAGCTTTAAGTTCTGCTTCTTGTTGTTGTCTATTTGCTTGTTGTAATTTCTGTTTAGTAAGGTTATTCCTTTCTTCTAAATAATTCAATTCTGTTATAGCTTTGAGCAGATTTTTTTTAGCCTTTTGAGTTTCCGCTTGTGCTGCTTGAAATTTTTGCTCTGCATCTTTCTTTTTAGTTTCCAATTTGTGCGCTTTATTCTCTATCTCTCGCAAACTTTGAGTTGCTTGATTGTAGTTTGCTTCAGCCGTCGTCACTTTATTTTCTGCCTGTTGCTTTTTATTACCAGCATCTTTAGCAACTTGAATTTGATTCAACGCATATAAAGATGATATACCTGCCAATAATAATAAACATACCGCTAAACCAGAACTTATTGCTAACCGCTTGCGTCCCTCTTGAATTTGCTGGTCAGCTTCCCATTTAGCATTAGCTAATATCTGATTTTGTTCTGCAATGCGCTTTAATTCATTTTCAGTTAGTTTTCGTTGCTCTTGCTCCCTTGCAAGCTCTGCTAATAGCTTTTTTTCTTGACGGAGTTGTTTAATTTCAGCTTGGCTCTGTTCTTGCTTATTTCGTAATTCAGCCAATTCTGCTAACAACTCACTTCCCTGCTGCTGGCGAATAAACGATACAAGATAATCATGTACTAATTGATAACGATCAGCAGGAAATTCTGGTAACAGCAATACTAACCTTGATGTAACAAAAATATCTAAAATTAAATCGAGTTTATCAGTTTCTGCTGCTAAATCTACGACTAACTCAGCACGAGTTTTGAGGGGACGAGTTCCATTTTCATCTGTGAGCAAATATAAAACCAATTGAGCAACCTGTTCATTCTCCGAACCACAATCTTGGATGACTTCTTCTAAAAATCTCTCAACCAGTTTTTCTTTAGTGCCAAATTGACGATACTTTTCTAAAGTAGTAATTTTCTCAGCTTGTAATTGTGTGCCTACAATTTGCAACTCAATTGGGCGTACCTCTCCTAAATCACCTGCTAAATTCTGCACTAATTCATCAATCAGTGCAGGCTCTAAGTAAAAGTGAGAGCGTTCTGTTAAACTCTGCACAACAGCCATAGCATCGGCTGGCGAAAAATTACCCAAGTAATAGCGAATATTTTTATCAAGAATATTATTATTAATTGCACTTAAATTAAATAGACGTTCTAACTCTAATAAATAATGTAAATAATCTTCTCGCAAAGACAGAATTATCTTGACAAAAGGAATATCTAGACAACCCCGCAAAAACTCATAAAATGCTCGTCGTTGGCTTTGGTCTGGATAAACAAAGAAAAACTCCTCAAACTGGTCAAACATTAAAACCGTCAACAAATTCCGGTCAGCATTTCTCTGCAATTGTTCTAAAATAGCTGCGGAAGAATCAAGATTAGCAAATAATTCTTTACCTCTAACTTCCTCAAAAGCCTTAGCCAAACTTTGCCCCAACATCCCTACCCAATCTGTATAAACTCGCAACAAAATAGGTAAAGCATCTCGCTCACCAATTGCTTCCTGTTGCAACGCCGGGATTAACCCACCCTGCAAAATCGAGCTTTTACCCACTCCTGACTGACCATGAATTACAGTCAATTTATGCTCAGTCCCGCCAATTCTTTCTCGCAACCGCTTAACATCTTGTCCCCGACCAGAAGCAGCAATTTCTTGAGCAATGGTTTCAGGATTTTCTACTTGCAACTGTGCAGAATTAATTGCCTGTCGCTGCGGATTGAGATAAGATGCCCCAACAAAGGCACGGAAACCATACTGTTGTTCAATTTGTAATTGTTCTTGTTTAATATTAAAAGCATCTAGATATTCACCTTGTTCAAAGTAGAGTGAGCGTAATCTGTCTAATATAGATATATATAATTGTGGGTTGTACTGATGATTACTTTCAGCTTTAGCAGCTTTTAAACTCTTAATTGCTGCTTCAAATTGATCTAAACCCTGTTGAGATTTAGCTAAAATAAACCGATACCAACCAAATTTATTTGATTGTAAATTAGGTATCTCAGCTAATATTTGTAATGCTTGCCCTGCGAGTTGATGAGCTTCATTCCAGCGTGACTGTTCTAAGGCTACTTCTGCCAAAAAACCATAATCTTTAGCCAACTGCAACGGCGTGCCATAATTTTGATGTAGCGGCAGAGATTTTTCCACAAGGCTTTGCAAGTCTGACCATGCTTGTAAATGTCGTAGCACTTCACCCAGTTGAGTAATATGTTTTGCAACTAAATCTGAACGTTGTGCTTGTTCAAAAATCTCAATAGCTTGCTGAAGATAATTTCTAGCTTCTTGCCAATATCTGATATTCTCTACTTGATTCCTTTCCGCTTGGCGCTCATACGCTGAAGCAATATTAACGAGTAATATACCTTGTCGTTCTAAATAATTACTTTGTTGCCAGAACCCCAAGCTTTGTTGATAATGTGCTAAAGCAGAATCTATTTGGTCATGTAGATAATCATTTAAACCAAGCAAAAACTCTAAACTTGCTTTAAGTGCTGCTTCTAATCCTTCCCCTCGATTGTGCAAATCTTGACGGGCGGTTTCTAGTTCCCGGCACATTTGGGGATTGGGCATTACATTACCCGCAAAGATTTCATCACTTTTTTGCTGGAGAAAGTTGACTAACTCATCAGTAGGATTTTCAAAATCAATAATAGTTGCCCAACTTTCTAAATCAGTTGCTAATCGAATCAATTTTTGCAGAACTGAATCATTAACCCACAACAATATCGGAAACGGAAAGTTCTTTCTAAACTCCTCCCGTACTTGGTTAGCTGAAGTCAGAACTGTATCAATATCTTTAACCGACTCCAAACCAAAAATCATCAATGCAGGTGGCTGTTCATCTCCCAGTTGTTCGCGGATATTTGTGTAAAGCGTTTTGACTGATGCAGGTAAAGTAATCTCGTGAATATGTACAGGAGATAATTGGTGCAGACGTTGCACCATCCGCTGACGTAAAGCAACATAGTTACAGCGCAGCAAAATCAGCGAAAATTCCCCCTGAGAAAGGGTAATTGCTCGCACCAGAGTTTGCAATGAACGTTCATTGTCAAAAGCTAAATTTTCTGGCTCTTGCTGATTACTCATAACATAGATAATTTACCTTATATTACCTGTTTGTATAATTACATCATGTAATACCATTTCACGAAAATCTT
>NZ_JAWJTF010000100.1:0-35660 GCF_048836525.1 Nostoc sp. CALU 546 | reverse complement strand
TAGCTCCAATTCCTCCAACACACTTCAGGAGGAATAGCTCTCATGTCACCATTACAACAATCTCATAACTCAGTATCGGCGCAATCAGCAGATGCTCAAGGGGCAAATTCTGCTGCTTTGACAAAACTTGAGTTGATTGAGAGTCGGATAATCAAGTTTGCGTTTAACGCAACTGGCACAAACAAAGACTGGGACTTTAAGAAGCTGGCCGGTAACTTCATTGATGTAGAAGGCACTCTAGCCGATGTCCAGCACCACATTAAAGCAGGCCACGCCATCTGTGCTGGCTTATTGGGTGGCAAATGGCGCAGTAAGGCCAATATTATCGGTTCTCAGTGGCTACTACTCGACATTGATAATTCTAATATTGCCCGTGATGCTTATGACAAGCCAATTAAAGACGAAAACGGGAATTCTATCAAAATTTACGATCACCAATTAACGATCGAAGAAGCCTTAGCCCATCCCTTCATTAAAAAACACTGTGCTTTAATTTACACAACTGCTAGTCATAAACCAGAGTGGCATAAATTCCGGTTGGTTTTCCTTCTCCCCGAATATGTCCAAGGCGCTGATACTGTAGAAGCTTGTACGCGCTTCCTCATGCAGCAATTGCCCCATGATCCAGCTTGTAAAGATGCAAGTCGTGTTTTCTACGGCAGCACAGAAGCAGAATTTCCGCTAGTCAACCCTGAAGCCACTTTACCAGCCGAATGGATAAGTGAAGCTGTAGCGATCGCGCAACAGGAACGGATTGAGTATCAGCAAAGAATTCAAGAAATTGAGTCACGGCGTAAAGAGTGGCGTGAGATTTCCCTCGCTGAAGGCTGGGACATTGACCAGCTAATCCAAAACGCACTTTCATTCATCCCACCACGCACCCCAGGAAGCGGTAACTATGACGAATGCCGTCAGGTGTTGATGGCTTTAGTCAATCACTACGGGCCAACGGATGCCGAAATCATCGCCGAACAGTGGTCGCCCAGCATCAAAGGTTCAACTTGGAACATTCGCGCTAAGATTCGCAGTTTTCGGCGTGGAGGAATCTCAATCGGTACACTGTTTCACATCGCCAAGCAGTACGGTTTTCGCTTCCCGCAACGGCAGTATGAATATAACAAACGCGACGAAGGACTAATTAACCGTGAACAGTGGGAGCTTGGGCGAATCAGAGAGGACTTGAGCAGCTTCCAAAATTTATTAAAGCAAGCAATCGCGCCATTTAGTTCAATATTTAAAGGATTTTTTGCCCCACCAACACGCAAGCTGAAACCCGAAATTGACACGCCTTCGCCCAATGTAATTATTTACAAGCCCGGCAATATCCCGTACATAACTGAAGTTACAGGCAATATCTCTATCTCCTGCCAGCCAGAAGAACATATTACCGCTTGGGTGGAAGCTGTTTCTAAAGGCTGGACACAAATCTTAGATAATTCTCACCCTGGACTAGGTAAGTCTTACAACGCGGGGCAACTGACGGCGGCCTTATTCGGCGTTGATAAACTAATTTACCAGGATGCCAACCACAGAAACCCATCTACACTACCGATTGAGACGAATTTTGTTGACTTACCAGTGCGTCACAACGGCTTTAAACTAGATCCCACCCGCAAAACTCCTACTGGTGAGGATTTTAAACTGTGGACTAAAGCGGGTGAGACTGCCGATACTGACGGCAATTGTCACAGAACTTATTTATTTAACGCATTTCGTAACAAGAATTTTAGCAGCCTTGATTTTGAAGAGAGCGGCATTAGTCCCATCTGTGGCGGTTGCTCCCTTAAAAATCAGTGCCGTTTTGCCAGTGGTGACGGTTTTGGCTTCCGCTTTCAAAAACGCAGTGCAATTCAAAATTATTCCGAACTCAGAGCGCACCCAGACTCTACACCAGTCACCTTAACTAACGCTGCTGACCAAACTTTCACTGTTGGGCGGTTATGGGAAGAAGCAGGAACACTCATTAAGCCCGTGCGTAGTGTTGATGTAAACCTCAGCGATTTTGAAACCACCATCGGCAAGCTGCTACTGTTAGAACCAAACATAATGTCACAGCTGCAACCTGCCCTCTTAGTTTTACACCAACTGTTAACTCAACAACTTAAAGCCACTGACCGCTACGGGTTTGATGATGCCAGCATCCGTGCGCTGCTGCCCCCTTTCCCCACAGGCTTAGATATCGAAGCGATTCAGCAAACTGTAGAACCTGATTTAACTTTCTTAGAGGACTTGGACTCAATTGATATTACCCAAGATAAACAACTCAAAAAAAGTTCTGCCGCTCGTTATGCTGCCAAAAAGGTAGTTAAAGACAGCGCACGAACGGCAGGCAGGGAGTTTCTTGACTTGCCTAATTACTGGTTGCCTGACTTTCTTGAAGCTTGGAAAGGTGATGGTAGTTTCCAATCTCAATGGGGTGTACTCAGCATTCACCGCCGAAATCCCAAACATACTGAATTGGCCCACTCTGCCAAATTTAATATTTACCTTGATGCCACTTTCAAATCCCAGCAGTTGAAATTGAAACTGGGCATCAATGAGCCTGTGTTAGTCATTGAGCAACAACGCCCAGACTACGGCAATTTAAAAGTGGTCAACGTCACTGGGCTGGGGAAACTGCCCAAAAATCGCTCTCTTCCACTCACCAACCGTGTTAATGCCCTCAAAGAAACCTTGAAAAAACTCTGCCCTACCCTTGGCATTATCGATTGGAAACAGATTGCAACCCAAGCCGAGGGCCGCACAGAATACGGTCACTTTGTCGATGGGCGTGGTGTTAATCGCTTTAGTGATGTTGCAGCGATCGCAAGTTTCGGCATTCCCTACCAAAACATCGGTGTTTTAGCAGCACAATATCAGGTGATGACTGGTGAACCAGTCAACCTGGAAGATAAAAACAGCGCTTTCCAAAAGTATCTCACAGACCTGATCCGTGCAGAAATTATCCAAGAGATTGGCCGATTACGCGCTCATCGTCGCCCCAATGTGGAGCTAACTTTTTACTTCTGCGCTGACTATGATTTGGGTTTTCTCTTAGATGAACTGCCCGGAATCAAGTTAGAGGTTGTCGATGCCTGCTCTCTATGCACCGAAGCGGGTAGCCGAGATCAGCAGACGGGACACGCCATCGTCAAAGCTTTCACCCAGCTTTGGGAGTCACACCAGAAAATTGGACAAAAGGCGATCGCCAAAATCATAGACACTACCCAAGGATGGGTGAGCCGATTTACCCAACGCTGGGGGGGCTGGGCTAGGTTTAAAAAATTATTACTCCTACTATTAGATAGTCTTTATAGCGGTAGTAATAAAAATGTCACAGACTTGAGCGACGAAGAAAGGTGGTTTGCCCGTGAATACTTCCCAACGCTGATTGATGAAGCGGAATCATCGAGAGAAGATGCCTTAGAACATATAGCTGAAGTTGCCACAGTCCTTACTCATACTGCACTGCGACGAATTGTGCATCACTGTACCCCGGCTGTTAAGGCTGACTTGTTGATGATTATCTTGCGTTGTCTGCCGAATGAAGTTTACTCAGACTTTGCCCCACTGCAAGCCGTAACTAACCCGACAGTGA
Organism: Nostoc sp. CALU 546; assembly: GCF_048836525.1. Lineage (NCBI taxonomy): Bacteria > Bacillati > Cyanobacteriota > Cyanophyceae > Nostocales > Nostocaceae > Nostoc > Nostoc sp. CALU 546. The sequence continues at coordinate 32,083 of NZ_JAWJTF010000100.1, read as the reverse complement.
CCTGAAAAAATTTATCCGAAATCATTTCTACTGACTCATCAGTAGTAAAAGATGCTCTGCTTCATGATTGTCTACTTAATCATTGAGTGAGCGTCCCGTTCAGTATGCCTATAAGTGGGTTGGTTTTCGAGATGGAAACTTGGAACGAAGTTTTTTAACTACTCTAGGATTAACTCAAATAAAGCAATATCCATCACACTGGTAATTAAACGATAAGTTTGTTGTCCGTACATCAATTGTTTCTTTAAATATGAACAAATACTTTATCAACTGCAACCTCAATAATTTCTGGTCAGATAACGAATACGCCAAAAACTATCAATCTGCACCAGTTACCTACGATTTAATTGAAGTAGTTGAAAAAGAGCTTGGCTTCAAACTACCCCAGTCCTATATTGAACTAATGAAGACGAGAAACGGAGGCATACCCAATAAAACTTTCTTTGCCACAACTGAGGAAACTACTTGGGGAGATAGAATCGCAATAGAAGGAATTTTTGGGATTGGTGTTGACAGTTCAGATTTTGCTCTGTGCGGAAATAATGGCAACCAATTTTGGATTAACGAGTGGGGCTATCCCGATTTTGGGGTTTATATCTGTGACACGCCTTCAGGCGGACACGATTTGATTATGCTGGACTATCGCAAGTGCGGCAAGAATGGCGAACCGGAAGTAGCGCACGTTGATCAAGAGAACGACTATAAGGTAACAACCATTGCCACTAACTTTGAAACGTTTATCACACGTTTAACCGGGGATTGAGCCGATTTACAGGGCGTTTTGGGGGGCTGGGCTAGGTTGAAAAAATTATTACTTCTACTATTAGACAGTCTTTATAGCGATAGTAATAAAAATTTGGCTGACTTAGACGACGATGAAAAGTGGTTAGCCCATACATACTTCCCGATGTTGATTGCTGAATCGGAGTCATCACCAGATCACCTGTTAGAGGGGGTGGCGGAAGTTGCCGAAGTTCTTGGTACTAGGGCGATGCGGCGAGTTTTACACAGATGTAGCCCTCAAGTTAGGGCTTCACTGCTGATGACTTTCGTGAGTTGTTTGCCTACTGAAGTTTACTCAGACTTTGCCCTGGTGCAAACCAACTGTAACCCGACAGTGAGCTTGTAAAATTTATCGGTTTTCATTTCTACTGTCCTCATCAGTAGTAAAAGATGCTCATAATAATGATTTTTTACTGAATCATTTACTGAGCGTCCCGTTCAACATAACTATATACTTAAGTATAAGCACGGTACGAAAAATTACGTAGTTTCCTGTAAAGAGATGATAAACAAGCTCTTTTGAAACAGAAAATTAGTATAAGAACGGAGGAAAAATTACGTAGTTTCCTGTAAACAGATAATAAACAAGCTCTTTTGAAACAGAAAACTATACTAACTATTCTCTGAATAATTCAGTATTAATGTTACTGTCGAAGGGTTGACAAATACGTAAATTTTATCTATTATGTAATATGGGCACAATAATATAAGTATTGACAAGTAAATATCAAAACCGCTATGCTAGTATCCATAGCGAAAGACCCCTTGTGTGATTTCCGATGTCACGCAAGTGGGTCTTTGTATATGTTCGCTTCCTGATGAAAGTTTTGCCGACCTACTCAGGGAGTCATTGAATTTTTCGCCCAGTTATACGACTGGTCAATTTAGTATGACACAAAAACTTAATTATAGCAACCTTCAGAAACTAATTGATTCCGGATCGGAAAGTTCTGAGGTTTTGACCAATACTAACACCGTTGATTCCATTGTTCAACCGCTAGTGGCAACAGTTAAAGAAGATGCGATTAAATCTGCTGAAACTACCTTAGAAGTATTTGCAGAGGCGGTCTTAGACAATATTTTGGAAGCGGGTGAAGAAAATCCAGTCAAACGCTGGATGGAAATCGCTGCTCCGATTTTAAAATCAGGCGGTAAAACTGTAGCTGTCATTTTGGCGCTAGGCTTCATATCCATACCTTTAATGGTCAGTGGTAGTCCTTGGGTGGCTTTAGTCTTATCCATTGGGGCGAGTGTAACCGCCATTTGTTCGTGTCTCTAGCGTCTTTGCGGTCACAGTGGTCGGACAGACTTTAAACTACCATTGCCACTACAAACGCACTTTTAACCACACCTAGAACATTCCCTAGTGTGGTTTTTATTTGTTTGCTCAGTGACAATCACTTTCTCTGGACAGCTTTGTTTCTGCTCGTTTTGGCTATAAACTTTTAACTCAATCTTTTGTGATTGATTTTGTGTAAGGACACTCAAGTTAGACAGCAGAGGTAATAAAACAATACTTGCGCCTAGAATCCAAGGTTTAAACCTAATCATATTTATACTCAATAGCTAAAGTATTTCTAGGATGCACTTACATTGAAGTGATTCACCAGATTGTTACAGTTTAGCCAATTTATATTTCTTCATCTTTGGAAATTTTTGGCACAAAAGCTAGCCTGTTTGGTTCTCTAGTTGGTTCCGATTCTTCCTCTTGCTCCTGGGAAACTTGCTGTTAACTTTTACTCTTGCCCTTCTTACTGTTTACAGGTGCTTCTTCAGCTTCGCTGTTTTCAACAATTACTTGCTGATTTTCAGTAGCCCTATCCTCTGATGCACTACTATCGCCGTTATCAGATGCTTTCTGAGAGCGACGGCTGCTTTTCTTCAACTCACCGATTAAATATTTGATTCTGCTGCCAGCCAAATTAATCCCCAAACCCTTCAGCATCTCCGATACTTCATCATAAGTGTAGCCGTACTTATCAGAGGTCAGCTTCTCAATGTACCGTCTCATTTTCCTGATGGCCTCTCTGTCAGATACATCTTCTCGCTCTTTTGGTTTCTGCTCCTTCAGCAGATTGATGGCCTTATCAATCTTCTGTTTCGTGATTATTTCTGAATTCTGATGTTCACTCATGGTTATCTTGTGAATCCCGATTAACTGATAATTATCGGCTATTTGAAATAATTTGATTCAAAATCCTAAAAAAAATCGGCTATTGCGGCTACGCCGAATTACCTCTTCATATTACGGCTACGCCTTATATTTTTTAGTGTGGCAGCTTCGCTGGTATTCTTATTCAAGCTAATGCTAAAAAATTTGACTATTACAGCTACGCTGAATCTAGACTTTTACTTAAAAAAGCTACGCTGAATTATTTTTTAGTATTGTGGCTACGCCGAACCACAATTTACCTCATGCTTGATTTTACCAAATTCCGGCTACGCCGTTGATATATCCCTCTGTAGGTTGTAGGATGAACAGCATCACGGCTACGCCGTTGTACTCCCGCCCTCAGCCTCGCGCTGTGCCTCCGTATATACGTAGCACTTGACACATCGTTCTAGCCCGTATTTGGGCTAGAAGCAAGCCGTGTCTTTTGCCTACGGCAAACCTCGCTCCGCTCGGACGACAGGCTTGCCAAAGGGGGAAGTGTCCCCACTTTGGAAACCCCCTCTCATACCTTCCTCAGTTATGCGCCCGAAACTTTCAAAAAACCTGCTTCGTACCAAGACATTGGAAGCTCGTGTCAACGCAATCGAACACGAGATGATTAAGTTGAAAGCATCAGACGCGGGACTAAGCATAGCTGAATTAACTAGACGCAGTGTTTTACTAAAACCACTGCCCAAACGACTGAGCAAAATAACCCTAGCTACTTATAGAGAATTAGTCCGCATCGGCAGCAATATTAATCAACTCACCAGAGCTACCAACACAGCTATTAAAATGGGACTGCGACCACCCGCAGATCCAGAACAATTGGAACAACTGCGAAACCTCTTACAACAAATTGGTCGGGAACTGTCCCAAATCGAAACTGAAATTACTGATGACGATGACATTGATGATGACGGTGATTCGGAAGACTGGGAGTAAAAATGATTGGCAACCAAACCAAAGGTAAAAGCTTTCGCGGACTCCTTGACTATCTCTCTAACAAAGAGCAGTCATCTTTAATTGGTGGCAATATGTTTGGCACAAATGCCAGAGAACTCGCTAGAGAATTTCGACTGTCTCGACAACTTAACCCAGAAGCGGAGAAAGTAGTTCATCATGTTTCGCTCTCACTAAGCCCAGGCGAACAGCTAGACAATGATACTTGGTGCGAGATAGCTGAAAAGTACATCGAGGAAATGGGTTACACAGCTAACCAATATGCCATCTACCGCCACAACGACCGCAACCACGACCACATACACATTTGCGCTAGTAGAATCAGTTTGGATGATGGCAAGATTACCCGCGATAGCTGGGAGTATGTGCGCTCTGAAAAAATCATTCGTCAGCTAGAACTAGAATATGGTTTACAGCAAACTCTCAGTAGCAAGGAGAAACTGAACCGCGCCCCCAGCTATGGGCAACAGCGACGAATCGAAAGGGAACAACTAGAATACGAGCATGGTTTGAGAAACACGCCGCCACAGCAGTCAATCAAAACCCAACTAATTGAACTAATCGACCGCGCCATAGTAGATAAACCGACTATGCCGCAACTGGTTGAGCGATTGCAATTACAAGGTGTAGAAGTTCGTCACGGATTAACACGCAACGGTAAAAGTAAGGGCATCTCGTACTCGTGGAATGACCAGAAATTTAGCGGCACATCTTTGGGGCCTGCCTACACATTCCCAGGTTTACAAAAACATAAGTTTATTGACTACCAACCACAACGGGATGACGCACTCCTTGAGCATCTGTTGAAAAATCCTAGAGAGCGAATAGTTGTTAGCCAACAGTTAGAAACCTCACGACAAGATTCGGGATTAACAGCTAGCCCAGTCCGAGAACTTGAGCGAGGTTCAAGTCAGTCATTCGAGGCGATTACTGCAATTGTCCGATATCTTGAACTACAAGAAATTGAGCAGTCATTAACAAAGTCTCCCCTAAGTGAAACGTTACCACAATTAACAGAGCAACTCTCTCAATATCGGCAGCAACTACAAGCAAGAAGAACCGCATTCGACGGACTAGACGCGGCGATTACTCAAGAGTTACAATCCCATGTAGAGAAAAGAGCCATTTCATCAATTTCTGATTATATTGAGCAATCGGCTGTCTCTTCAGCATTGACTGAAGCAGTATTAGAATTAACACAACAACTTTCTCAATATAAAGACCAACTCGTTACAGCCAAAACTACATTTAATGACTTGGATGCAGTGCTTGCGACTGAGTTACAATCCATTGCAGAGAAGAAAGCTATTTTATCGATTTCTGATTATATTGAGCAATCGGCTGTCTCTTCAGCATTAACTGAAGCAGTATATCGATTTCTGATTATATTGAGCAATCGGCTGTCTCTTCAGCATTAACTGAAGCAGTATTAGAATTAACGGAACAACTTTCTCAATACAAAGAGGAACTCATTACAGCTAAGACTACATTCAATGACCTGGATGCAGTGCTTGCGAATGAGTTACAATCCCATGTAGAGGAAAAAGCAATTTCATCAATTTCTGATTATATTGAGCAATCGGCTGTTGAATCAGCATTAACTGAAGCAGTATTAGAATTAACGGAACAACTTTCTCAATACAAAGAGGAACTTGTTACAGCTAAAGCTACATTTAATGACCTGGATGCAGTGCTTGCGACTGAGTTACAATCATATCTAGAGAAGAGAGCCATTTCATCAATTTCTGATTATGTTGAACAATCGACTGTTGAATCAGCATTAGCTGAAACAGTATTAGAATTAACACAAAAGCTTTCTCAAAATCAGCAGCAGCTATCAGCCGAAAGAACCATATTCGACGACCTGGAAGCAGCGATTGTTTATTTAGAGCAACTCCATAGATCGCAAAAAACTGTGGATGCAGTTGCTCTTAATCAAACTCCAACTATAACCACAGATGAACCAAAGCTAACCCCGAATCAAACAGCCGAGTTATATAAGTATTACAGCGCCGACTTGCAAAACTTATTAGTGACTGACCGAGACAAAGAAATCGCGCTTAGGGCATTATTAGATAATAAGCCAGTCCAAGATGTTGAAGAAATTATCTTTGCCAGTCCAGCCGGATGGACTACTGATGAAGCTAAAGCATTAGTTCTAATCGCTAATAATCAACTGGCATCTGATAGAGAGCAAAAACAGCGTTCACCCCAGTTTACACCACCGCCAGAGGATGAAAGTCTACGCCCAGTATTACAGCATTTCTTGACTCAAAAACGCGGTATAACAAACTTCCTTGTACACCCATTACAGCAGCAGGGGTTGGGTTACATAGACCAGCACCGAAATGTTGTCTTTATCAAGCGCTCTTTAAACGGTGAAAAGTCAGGCGCACTGGTTTGGGACACCCATCGGCTTGACAATCGTTGTACGGAGTACCCCAAAAACAGCGATCGCTCTCCTGGATGGTTTCATTTCAAATTGGGTGGAGAGCCTGACGATAAAATCGAGAGGGTATACCTGTGTTCTTCCCCCATTGATGCGCTGACAATGGCAGAAATTGACTCTAGTGGACACAAGGGGCAACTACCAGCGAGAACAATGTACATGGCAGTGGATGACCCGGATGACTTGCCTGTAGAATTCCTCAGAAATATCAACAGAATTGGGCTGGCATTTAATAATGATTCACAGGGAAATGAAACATCTCTTGTCGTTCAGTCAATCCTGCCCCAGGCTAAAAGAATTGCACCTAGTGGGCTTACTTGGAATGAGATTCTTATTAGAGAGCGGCAGCAGCAGCAAGAGATACTGGAGCAAAAGCAACGGGGGCGTGGTTTTAGTCGATAATCTCGCGTTGACCCGACGAACTCGTGACCGCTACGCTCTCGGAGTCGGTGGCTCTTACGGGCATGAAGTTTATGGTTGGGACAACTAGATCCTCAAGCCCGCAAGAGCCACTTCGCTGACGCCGACTCCGAGCCACGAGTTCTTAAATCCTTGAAATAAAGAAGTTAACAGTATCAGCGTGAGCAGAACTTGAATCTTTAAAACTCGATGATCCTCTACAAGTATTTTTTTGTCACTCAGCACTTAGAGATAAGTAAGTCATATCAGGCGTTACCGTGTTATTTTGAAAAAAATGTACGTTACTCAATACCAACTTAAAGGCTGAAAGTACATGAAGATTTTGGTCATTGGCGGCACAGGGTTTATCGGTCTGCACGTTGTTCGCAAACTTGTTCAATCAGGGCATCAAGTCACGGTATTCCATCGAGGCGTAACATTGAAGCATCGAGCAACGGTATTCCATCAAGGAGCGACACCCTCCCATTTGCCGCCAGAAGTAAACTACATCAATGGAGATCGCCACCATCTAGAAGACTATCGGCATGAGTTTCAAAAGCTTGCGCCCGAAGTAGTATTAGACATGATTGCGCTTACTGAGGCTCATGCTCTCCTGACGATGGAGACATTTAGGGGTCTGACTCAAAGAGTTGTAGCAGTCAGCAGCATAGATGTCTATCGCGCTCGTGACATAATTTGGAAACGAGAAGCGGGACTGATTGATCCAGTTCCACTAACAGAGTCAGCGCCCTTACGCTCACAGTTCTATCCGTATCGAGAGTCAGCCGACGAAGGTTCAATCGTTCCACCTGATTACGACAAGATTTTGGTTGAACGAGTCATCATGGGCGATTCTCACATTGAAGGCACCATTATAAGATTGCCGATGGTTTATGGAGCAGGAGATTATCTACATCGCTTTTATCCTTACTTAAAGCGAATGGATGATCATCGTCCTGCTATTGTCTTAGAAGAAGGTTATGCTCACTGGCGTGGTAGTTACGGCTATGTTGAAAACGTAGCGGCTGCCATTGCTCTGGCGGTTACAGATCACCGTGCTAAAGGTCAAATTTACAATGTTGCTGAACTAGAAGGGCTATCCGAAGCAGAGTTAGCTAAAACAATTGGGCGGATTATCGCTTGGAGCGGAGAGATTATTATTGTACCTAAATCTCACATACCAGAGTTGTCGCAATTACCGTGCAATTTTGAGCAGGATTGGCTATTAGACTCTACTCGCATTCGTGAAGAGTTAAATTATGCTGAACCAATTGACCAGGACGAGGCATTCAGACGAACTATTGATTGGGAGAGATTAAATCCACCGGAGGCATCCCACACAAGTGATCTTTTAGATTACGAGACAGAAGATGCCATTTTAGCATTAGATGTAGTAGTGTAGCCCAAGACTGCATTGGATTGAAGCTTTCGGCTTAGTTTTAATGACCATACCGTAATTGCACAAGCGATCGCAGAAATTAGCAATCACTCTCATTAAAGATAAAACTTGGTATGAATTGTATATTGGTGGTGAAATTTACCCCATCCCTAAATAAACAGTACTGATTGCCCCATCAACAGTTATCTTAAGGTGTAACGGTGCAGGTAAACCAACTCACTTATGAGCCGAATCATCGCAGTTTTTAATCAGGCGGGAGGTGTTGCCAAAACCACCCTTACCCAAAACTTGGGCTACCAAATAGCGCAATTGGGTCATCGTGTTCTGCTCATCGACATAGATCCCCAAGCCAGCTTAACTATTTTTATGGGCTTGGTTCCAAGAGACATAGAGCAAACTGTCAACAATGCCATTGTCGATGAACAACCTCTGCCAATTTATGAGGGCATTCACGGCATGGATTTAGCCCCTGCCAACATCTCTCTCAGCACGGCAGAAATGCAATTGGTTAATGCTTCCATGCGCGATTTCCGCCTGAAAGAGGCTATTGAACCAATTGAAGACAATTACGATTTTATCTTAATAGATTGCCCTCCCAGCTTAGGGCTACTCTCTTACATATCCCTTGTAGCAGCTACTCATGTTCTCGTTCCCCTAGAAACCCATTTCAAAGCCTTTGAGGGAACAGGCGAATTACTAAAAACGGTTGCTACAGTACGTAATAAACCAAACCGCAAATTGCAAATAGCCGGATTTGTACCAACAAAATACGATGCCCGTAACTCACAGGACACCCGTACTTTAGCAGCTATCACCGAACAATTAGCCAGCGCCGGAACTGTCTTCGCCCCCATTCCTCGCTCCACTGCTTTTGTTGATGCTTCAGAAGAACGAATGCCCCTTGCAGTTTACGATCCAAAGCACCCATCTGTTGCAATCTTGAAAAAAATAGCCGTTAGTTTAGAATCATTAAAATGAGACGCACTAAAGCAAGCCAACCTCTCAAAAGCAAAATTGATGTACCTTGGGACACCACAGGCGCATTGAATGCTGGTTCTGCTCAATCCATGCCCTTAGACCAAATTGTTCTGCCGCCGAATCAACCGCGCCGTTACTTTGACCCGGAAGCATTAAAGCAGTTAACTGAATCCATCAAGCAGCATGGCATCCTGCAACCTCTGTTGGTGCGTCCACTAGCCTCTGGGAAATACGAAGTAGTAGCAGGAGAACGACGCTACAGGTCAGGAATTGAAGCCAAACTTGAAGCTGCACCTGTGGTTGTGCGTGAGCTATCTGATGACCAAGCGTTTCAGTTGGCACTGATCGAAAACTTACTTCGAGAAGACCTGAACCCAGTTGAAGAAACTGAAGGTATCCTGCAACTGCTGTCTCTCAAACTAGGTCGAAGCGTTGAGGAGATCCCGCCATTACTGTATCGTCTACAACGCCTACAGAACAAAGCATCTACAGTTACCCATAACGTTATGGGCGCACACGATAGCGAAGGTGATGAACCTACCCATAACGTTATGGGCGAAGTTGAAACTGAGTCCAATAATAACGTTATCAGCGACGATAAAGGCGATATTGAGTTATCTACCCATAACGTTATGGGCGAAACCGAAACGGATGATTCAGCCCTTAATCATGAGCCTGCTGTAAACCAAGACCTCAAAATCATTGAAGGAGTGTTTGATGGTTTAGGGTTAATGACCTGGGAATCTTTCGTTAAGAACCGCCTGCCCTTGTTAAACCTCCCAGAAGATATCCTTGATGCGCTAAGGGAAGGCTCACTTGAGTACACCAAAGCTAGAGCGATCGCCCAGATTCAGAAATTAGATGAGCGTGTTGAGTTTTTAGAACAAGCTCTTGCTAACAACTGGTCTTTAAGCGAAATCAGACAGCGTATTCTTGAGAAGAAAACCCCAGCCTCTACCCCAAACACCGAGTCTAACAATTACAAAGAGCGCTTTACTGCTGCGACTACTAAACTAAGAAAGTCCCGTATTTGGTCAGACCCGAAAAAGCGCAAGCAAATAGAAAAACTACTTGCACAACTAGAGACGCTGACAAATGTTGAGTAAGCTCAAGTTGCCACTGCTTCCCGTTTCTTTCGTTTTCATAACTTACGCAAGTCACGGTTAAAAAGTCAGAGAAGCCAAAGCGCCATAATAAAAACTAGAGAAAGTAACATCCGTTTCTCTTTTTCTCCATTAATAAATAGGAGTACTAAGATGGAAGCTCACAAAATAGAAGCTGTTTTAACCGAAGATGGAACTTTGATGCTACAGGGCTTACCTTTTCATGCGGGGGATGCTGTGGAGGTGATTATTCTGTCAGCTAAAACTCCACAAAATAAAGGAGCAGCGCCTATCCAACCAGACACAAATCTTTATCCAATGCGCGGTAAAGTAATCCGTTACGATGATCCAACAGAACCTGTTGCCTTGTCAGATTGGGAAGTTTTGCAATGATCTTACTTGATACCCATATCTGGGTTTGGTGGGTTGATGATAACTCCAAACTAACTACAAAGTATCGCTCTTGGATAGAAGAATATCAATTTCAGGGTTTGGGAGTAAGTATTGTTTCTTGTTGGGAGGTCGCCAAATTAGTAGAAAAAAATCGGCTGGTTTTTTCTTGTTCAGTTAATGAATGGTTGGAAACAGCTTTGGCTTATCCCGGAGTAGAGCTATTAAATTTAACCCTGCCCATAGTAGTTGATTCAACTCAATTAAGCGGATTTCATAGCGACCCTTTTGACCAAATTATTGTAGCTACAGCCAGAAATTATGGGTGTCCAATGTTAACTGTTGACGCGAAAATCCTTAACTATTCTGGTGTGGTAACGCTTTCATAACGTTCTGAGCAATTATAATTGTTAATTTTTTTGTGGAAAACTGCTGACTACTTCGGTATGTTGGCGATAAACGACAAAAAATATTAAGTTAGTCAGAGTGCCAGTAGTACAGTCGCTCCCACAAGTGTTCCTATGCTAGAGTCAGAAAAACTTATCCAGATAGTACAAGCTTGGTTAGCCTACATCAGGTTAGAAGAACTGACTCAAGCCGAGGTCGAGCGTTCTTCAGATATTTATTCAAAAGTAGTAGATAAGGGAGTGCAGCTTGTTGGCAACAAGTTACTGTTAGATAGCGAAGTATTTACGCAATTCCAGCAACAGCAACAAGCAGCTAAAAGAGGGAACAAAAATGATGTTCAGATGGCTGTTGCTTTCCCACAAATCTATATAATCAACGGCAAGGGCAAAGACCAAAAGCTGAAATACCTGCCTCTGTTCACAATTGATATTTCACCCATATTCAAAGGTAATTACCGCAAAACTGGCTGGGACTTGACCGAATACGAGTTTCAGCCAGTGGTTGTTAATTTGATGAGGCTGTACGGACTAGAGGAGGAGCAAGCCGAATCACTGATTGTTGCGTCAGGAATTGGAAAATTTTTAGAAGATACATTTAAAGGAAGATTCCCAACGCTTCGAGACTTTCTTGAACTGGTAGATTTACCCGAAGGGAAGTACAAAACCTCTCGACAACCTTATTTGCTTCGCTGCGACTTTACACCCTATAACGCCCTTCTGAAACTTGACATACAAGAAATATTCAAGGAACTTCAACAACTTGACTCTAAGGCTGGATGGCTAACTGAAACTCACCCAGCCATGCAGTACTTATGGGGAGAGCCACAATCACCCAGAGATGAGGTAATGTTCTGGGGAGCTTTCCCGGATCATGCGCCTGATGAATTTCAAGCATCAGTTATTAAACACACCCAAGAAAATTTACTAACTGCTGTTTGTGGGCCGCCGGGGACTGGAAAAACGGAGGTGTTTCTGCACCTCATAGCACAGCAAGTAGTAAATCGAGCGTTACGGCTTGTTCAGGGTCTTGATGATATAAATAATTTAATATTCTTTGTCGGCGCTAATAACAGCACCGTTAAAAAATTCCAACAACGACTGGCTATAGATTCTCCTGCTCAACAGTTTTATCTTTCAGGCGGCAATCAAGCTAATATCCGTAAGTCAACCTTACCCAAACTGCAATCAACCCAAGATTGGCTGCGTAATACTGAATTTAATCAATCTGCTTGGCAACAAGCCAAACTCAAATTAATGCAAGCAGAAAGTGAAATTCAGCAACTCCAAGAGCAAGACCGCTTTAATACTGCTCAAAAAGTCACTGATGTTGAACGGCGATCGCAACTGGATCTAGAAATACAATTACTCAATGACGATATTTCTGCTAAATCTGCCGAGTTACAAGCCCTAACTGAACAGCTATCAAGTGTGTGTGATTACGAAAATTTTCCCATTGATGCTTACCAGCAGATACAAGAAGCTTTAACCCAGGCAGAACGAGAACTGCCAAAAGATTCAGACTCCATCACAAAACGCGCCTTAGACTGGCTCAATGCTACTACTAATAAGCGAATTTTTCAGCGTTTGGCGAATCGGGTAAATGCGGCTGTCTTAAACACCTTAGCAACAGCGCATCCCTTTCAAATACCCATTGACCTCTCTAGTTTAACCACAGCAATCACCTCTGTTAACCAAAAAATCGGTTTCTCACGGCAATGGCGGAATCTTAACCGGACATTCAGCGAAATTCAAAACCAAATAGCGGCTTTAACTAAGGAACTAGAGCTAAAGCTTGCTCAACAGCAACAAATCCAAAAACAACTTGATAGTTACCCCCAAGCTGATTTCTACAGTCGTTTTTACCGTGACTACCACCAATTGCAGCTAGAACTATTTCAACGTGCCTGGGTGTTTCTGTTGCAAGAAACTCTCCGACGCAAGGATAGCGTTATGAGGGCATTAGAAACTTACGGCAGTGTATTAGCTGGGGATGGAGAGGCATTGCTAAAACTGTCAACTGATAGTGATGCCATTTACCGTGACTTGAGCTTGATTTTCCCTGTCATTACCTCCACCCTTCAATCAATGCGTAATATGTTGCCAATTCTTCAGCCTAATATCATCAAGCTGGCACTGGTGGATGAAGCGGGGACAACTCTTATACATCAATTATTTCCTTTGCTGGTGCGATCGCAACAGGCAGTAGTAGCAGGCGACCCCCAACAAATTGAGCCTATCGTCAATATGAGCGACGATACCATCAAACAATATTTTAAAACTGCCTTTCTGGATCGGGGCATGAGGAATGAAGATTACTATCGCTATGCCCCCACCGCCAAATACACAGCTACCGCTTATCATCGTGCTGCTGGTGCTAGTGGTACTGAAGGGGACAAAGGCAATGGCATTATTCTGAGAAATCATTACCGTTGCACCCCGGACATTATCCAGTTTTGCAGCCCCAACTATCCCGGTGGTCTGCAAATTCTTTCCGACGATCGCCAGACGGCAACAGAGCCGCATCTACTGGCTTACCATGTTGAGGGAAGCCACACCCATAACACTAATCCAGAAGAAATCAACGCTGTAGAAGCTGTAATAGCGTCCTTGCTAAAGCAAGGTTACTCTGTTAGCGCGGAGGATAACTCAAAGACAATTGGGGTAATGTCGCCGTTTTTGCAGCAAGCTAACGCGCTCAAGTATCGGCTCTCTAACCGTTGGCGAAACTTTTCTTGGGATGATATTGGCACGGTTCACACCTTCCAGGGGGGAGAGAAAGCAGCTATTATCTTTTCTCCTTACCAGTGTCACCAAGAGCATAGTTTTTGGTTCCTCAACCGCAAACCCAATTTACTGAATACAGCCGTTAGTAGGGCCAAGGATTTGTTTGTTTTAGTGGGGAATGTTAGGGAACTAGAATTAGCTGGAGGTGAAACTAAGCGGTTAGTTGAACATATTCGGCAACATGGAGAGATTCGCACTTGAGTGGGGCTTGAATCAGTAAAGTATTAGAGCAAAGTAACTGATCAGACCATCGCTTAAGTAAAACCTCCGGTTCTTCTTTATTGGTACGAATTACGGTGTGGGTGCAGGGGAAGGATGTTTTCCTGCATAGTAAACAACAACTTTCAACTGTTGCTCATCAGGAACATAAAATACTTTGTCCCCTTTTGTCACTTCGTATTTCCATGCCCCCTTGTAGAGTTTGCCCTTCAAAGGGAAAACACGCCCTGGCTGTCTGGTTGTTGGTGCAGTACATAAATTTATTTTGAGTTCTATTGAGAATAGACTAGCCTTATTGACATGATCGACCGCCCTGCTGATGAGGACAAGCTAAAAGCTGTGTCACAGCTTAGTTTTTTAGGGTAAGAATAAACTGAAATTTTTTGCTAGAGAAATTACTGAACCTTTAAAAATTTTCAAAAAAATTAATACTTATAATCACTAGTTAGTTTGTATGCTAATTAAACTGCCAATAGCTTGATAATTTAGGACTGTTAGCATCATTATGTATTTTAGATTAACAATAATCGCTATACTAAAAAATCACAAAATAGTCATTTTTGATGAAAAACGGTGAAATATGTTTTCTGGAATCGCCAAAAAAGTCTGTGTATTCATTATTGTTAAATCAACGTCTTTGGGCTGTAACGACTTTGGTGACAACTGTTGCTGTTGTAATAAGTAAATTAGGATTTTACTCATGGAAACAATTCTTATAGTATCGGTAATAGGGATATTGGGAAAATTTGGATTTGCGTTAGTTAAGGCTCAAGTGCTAGAAGAGCAAAAAGAGAAAGACACGCAAGCATCGAAAGAAAAATAATGTACAGTAACAAATTAAATGGCGTTGAGACAAATTCCTATCATCAAGCTAAGGCTTACCCACTTTAGGCTTGCAACAATTTGTATTGGTACAGCCTGTAAGTTCCCTGTGGTGCTTCTAAGTTGAACGCTAGAAAATTCAGGCTTTAGACCCTCAATGACATTAATTTGGCACAGCGACAAATAAAAAGTCACTGTACAACTGACAGAAAACCAAAAACAAGGCTTTCTATATGCTAAATAATCTTATTTCGACGATTTCCACGCTTGCTAAACAGATACAAGCAAATCGAGTAGGCATCAAATACGCAGCAAAGACCGCAGGTGCAGCAAGTAAAATTTATACACGAACAGTTAAACCTGCCATTCTTGAAGATATGGGAGAGTACTACCAAAAATTGGAAAGAGAGAAAGCAGGAAAAACAGCATCAGAAATAGAAGAGATTGAAAAACGTCAAGAATGGATACTCAAAATAGGAAAAGGATGGAAGAAAAAACCGTACTAAATTTTGTCATTAAACCTTTTACTATGTAACCGGGTTTTGATAAAGAATTGCGGGTTTTGGAGCTATGCCGGAACAAGTCCACTTATGAAGACCTATAGACAGTCGCCGGCATACACTCCAAAACCCACTTGAAGTAGTGCGTTGCAGTTTGTGAGAGATGCTTAAGAGTTGCTTGGATTGTGCTAATTGTTGTCTAATCTACTGAAATTTATGATTGATTTTTGACTGCTTTATACTTTTAAAATATCTTCTGATTGTGTTAAATACTTACAATTTAAGGAATTTTTAGATAATTTTAAAAGTTTTATTGCAGATTTGTTAAAAACTGCATAAGTTACAATGACTTGCACTTATATATTAGTTTTTGCAATTAAAGTTATCAAGTTTGTTATCTATCCAAATAAATATTTTTTACATTTTTATTTTCTGTTAGTAGATTTTGATAATTCCTTATGCAAAAATGACTTTTGTTACTACATAAAATTCAATCTAATATAAGGCACATTCAAAAAATCAATCGCTTGTTTCTTCGTGGCTTCCCCAGTTTTTTACAATAGGGTAAAGTGTAGAAGTGTCAAAAAAAGAATTTTATTACTTAAAGGATATCGATGGGACTACTTTTAGGATTTTTAATATTTTTAATACTTTTCATTATTCCAACTGTAATACGACTAATACTTGGAAGAAGATAAAAATAGAGTTGTATGATCACCTGTTCCATACTTCCGTTCAGCAACGCCAAATTTTTAGCTATGAGCAAGTTATTACAGAAAAGAAGGTTATTACAGGAAAGAACCTTTTATAGTTCTGAACCTATTGCATATCTATTGATTGAAAAGTTTCGTCTCTCGCCTTTGCCTTTTGGGCTGGTGTCAATTGCAATCTCTACTGGGCTTGCCCTACTTACCGCATGGGTCAGCGATACGTTGTGGTCAAAACCGCAACAGGTGGGATTACTGCAAAGTTTGATTCCTTGGATCGCACTAATATTCTTCAATCCGATCCTTCTAGGGTACTATCTATGGAGTTTTCAGGCTATCAACAACTTAATTCAAGAACTTAAAATATCAAATGTGATAGAAACCGATAATCCAGAAGAAATCGATCTGATTGCGCTCAACCCGTATTACCAGAGGTGGCGTAGATTTATCGCGCTAGGTAGTGCTATAAGTTTTAGTATTTTTGTCTTCTACACCCGATTTGGTTTAGATAAAACTTGGAGTGGCTCAGGTCTGCTACCGAATTTAGTTACCACAGTCGGAACTTTTGTAATAGCTTACATGGGTACTGTTTTGGTACTCAACCTGATCACGAATATCTGGGTTCTCCACCACATCTTGGGAAAGAAAAAACTTAATGTTAATCCTCTCCATCCAGATCGTTGTGGGGGACTGCGCTCCCTCAGTCATTATTCGCTGAAAACTGCCTATCTTGCTGCCGTTTTTGGAATTTGGGTTGGGGCCGTAGAGTATCAGTTCATCACACAAGGAAGTTGGCGAGAAAACTGGTTTGTTCACTTCATCATCCCGTTGTACATTGTCCTGTCAATCACTTGTTTCTTTGGCCCGTTATTCGCTGCTCATAATGGCATGGAGAAGGCTAAGGTGGAGTTTTTGCACCAGATTGCTCGGCAGTTTCAGGCTGCTTATTCAGAGATTCATATCTGCCTGACTGAAGATTCAGAAACACTAAAGCAAAGAACTGAAAAAATCCAGCAGCTACGCACCTTATATACCATGACCGATGAATTTCCTGTGTGGCCCTTTGATGTCCAAACTTTCCGTCGATATCTCGTCACTGTTCCTACCCCTCTAATTCCTCCCCTAATTGGTCTATTGCAAAAATTCTTAGTTAAATAGGGATTCCAAGGAGATGAAAAATAGCCTATATTTTGGCTCAACCCAAGGACTGAGGCGCTTTCGCCTTTCGGGGCGAAGGCACAAATTCTAGGTATTTAACTACACTACGAGGTCGTATCTGTCTTAAAGTCTTATCTATTAAGCTTTTAAGTTAAGTAAGAAAAAAATTTCTTACTTTTTTGTCAGTATTATAGTCAAAAATCCAAAGCAGAGATCGCATTTTGCTTCTGCTTTTCGGTGACACCCAAATATCGCTCCAAAGCTGCCAAAGTCCGATGCCCCGATATCTCCTGTATGTGGCGCAACGGTATCCCCGCATCGCTCATCCTAGTTAACGCCGTCCTCCTGAAACTGTGAGTACTAACGCCCTCAATGCCCAGCCGCACACAGGTATCTCTGAGGATTTTGTCAGCGCTGACCTTGTGAATATGTAACAACCCATGCCGACCGGGAAACAAGAACTCTTTGCGGCGGTTAGGGTTGTACTCTTCTAAATATTGCTTGAGCTTGGGATGCACTTGAATTTCCCTGGTGTCCCGCTTGCCTTTGGTGTTGACGCTCCGTAGCACCAACACCCCCCTCACACCGTTGCTGCCAAACACGTCTTTCACTGCCAAAGTGCAAGCTTCATTGATCCGGCAGGCAGCATAAAGGCACACGCCGAACAGAGCGCGATCGCGTGGGTTGACAAAGCCCTCGTTAAATAGGAGATTAATTTGGTCAGGGGTAAGGATTTCTGCCCTGCCGAATCTATTTATTTTCATAGGGTCTAGCTTATATTGTCTTAATCTCGCTGGACACCCTAGTAGTTTCAATTTTCCGTAAAATCAATTTAGAGTGTGTATCTATATGTAAATGAATGATATCCGTTCCTGAAATATACGCGATATATACTCTTTATAAAGCAAGCCAAAAATATGATAGTCCGTTTGCAAGAAGGTTATCTCAAAACGAAGTTTGGTACTTTCCTAGAAATTCTTTATTACGACGGACAGAAAGAATCGGTAGCCCTAGTGATGGGCGATGTAAATAACTCTGAGAACGTTCTATGTCGCGTGCATTCATCTTGTTTATCTGCTCATGTATTTAATAGCATTGAGTGTGATTGCCGTGAGCAAATGGAAATGGCTCAGTTTTTGATTGAGCGAGAGGGAAAAGGAATTGTTATTTGGCTAGAACAAGAAGGGAGAAGCAACGGTCATTTTGCACTTCTAAGTACTACAAAGCTTCGGGAACAAGGTATGACATCGACGGAGGCATACCTAAAACTTGGATTTCAAGAAGATGCCAGAAATTATAGATGTGCAGTAGAAATACTACAAAATTTAGGAATCACATCAATTATTCTCCTAACAAACAATCCACAAAAGATGGATAGCTTGAAAAGCAGTGGAATTAATATTACAGGAACAAAACGTTTAGTGATTGATACAAGCGGCAATGAAGAACTGAAGAAGACATATATGGATAAACTTAGCAGAGGACATCTTATTAATTTATAGCATTGCAAACACGGTTAAAACTTTCAGATAAAGTATTGATAAATAATATATGCTTGTAATCTTTTTTGGGGTTTCATGCGTGGGAAAATCTACACTGATCCAGGAATTGACAAGTAACTTCGGCTGGTTCTCTATTCCCACGTATATGACTCGACCTCTAAGAACTGGGGAGGTCGAAAAAATATCAGTCAGCCATGAAACCTTTTCTCAAATGGAAAGAGGTAATTGCTTTGTATGTGTAAACAATTTCTTTGGAAATAAATATGGAACTCCAAAAAGAGAAATTGAAATGGCTATGAGGTCAAAAGATCAATATTGGGTGCTTGATTTCTCTGTCTCCAAAAAGCATTTACTAGATGACTACAATTATATGAGCTTTATCATTCTACCTAGAGATGAAGAGCAGTTGATACATCAAATCAAAAAATCAGAACGTATAGACAGATTAGGATGTATCTTGGAAGAATATAGAAATTACTACGTGAAATATCACCAAACAATAAATGATTATAAATCAGCCATTGTACTTACCAACCTTCCTGATAAAGCAAGTGAAATATCGCAATGGATTCACTCTATAGTAACCAGCCTTAATCATGAGCATCCTTAGCGATCAAGATATTAAGTATCTCTTAAATAAAGAGATTGTCATATACCCATATGGGGAAGACTGTATTTCTCCTTTAGGATACGATCTAAGAATTGGCTATGCGATCAATCTTAGTGATGGACATCAAAGTACTGTTTCAGAAGGAACTGGAAAGATTTTAATTCCTGCTAGAACTTCAACATTTATTATTACGAAAGAGCATGTCTATTTATCTAGAAGAATTGCAGGCACTTTACATGCTAGAGGTTCACTTGCTGCTAGAGGTCTTTATATAAATTCAACTACCATTGATCCGAATTGGGGCGGTCAACTGACATTTCTAATTTCTAACATTAGCGACAAGCCTGTAGAACTGGATGTGGAGTCTAGGTTTGTGACTTTAATATTTCACAGAGTAAATACACCAACTCTTAATGGCCCTATAACTAATCCAATTTCTGTTGCAAGGCAGTATGGAGAAATCTACGGTGAATATTTTGCAAATGGTTTGCTGTCATATTTAGCTGATAGCAACAATCTGACATCAAAGAAATCTTTTGAGGATTTGGTTCAGGAAGCCAAGAAGCCTACTATATACGATATTGTTACTGGCAAAATTATCTTTTTGCTTACTTCCTTTCAGGAGTTTACAA
Organism: Nostoc sp. CALU 546; assembly: GCF_048836525.1. Classification (NCBI taxonomy): domain Bacteria; kingdom Bacillati; phylum Cyanobacteriota; class Cyanophyceae; order Nostocales; family Nostocaceae; genus Nostoc; species Nostoc sp. CALU 546. Next base: position 12,126 of record NZ_JAWJTF010000100.1, on the reverse strand, counting down.
GGGAAAAGTTATCCAAGTTTGTTACAAAGATTTTGCTGATAGTTCCAATTGGATTGATACTAATCGGGTTCACCGCTCAGTGGTATTGGAATTGGCTACAATCAGTTTTAAATCTCAATGCTCCGTATGGTTTAAATATTTTTATGTGGCAAGTTACCACTGTGGGAGTTGGAGTGTCTTTATTTATATCTATAATCAATTCAATGAAAAACAAATAGAATAATCAAGAGTTTTGAAACTTTGCATTACAAAACTTTACAGCGTGGGTCATTTTGCACGTATTTCGTCATACCTCCGTATTCGCCAATGTGATTTTACCCCCCGTATGACCAAATTTTGAACCTATTCAAAAATCCAAAGCAGAGATAGCGTTTTGTTTCTGCTTCTCGGTAACACCCAGATAACGCTCCAAAGCAGCCAGTGTGCGATGTCCCGATATCTCCTGTATGTGCCTCAACGGTATCCCCGCATCGCTCATCCTGGTTAACGCAGTCCTCCTGAAGCTGTGCGTACTCACCCCCTCAATCCCCAGCCGCACACAGGTATCTCTGAGGATTTTGTCAGCACTCACCTTGTGAATGTGACCTAACCCATGCCGCCCCGGAAACAAAAACTCCTTACGGCGATTGGGGTTGTACTCTTCTAAATATTGCTTAAGCTTTGGATGCACTCGAATTTCCCTGGTGTCTCGCTTGCCCTTGGTGTTAACGCTACGTAACACCAACACCCCTCTAACACCATTGCTGCCAAACACATCATTTACTGCCAACGTGCAAGCTTCATTGATCCGGCAAGCAGCATAAAGGCACACGCCAAATAGAGCGCGATCGCGTGGGTTGACAAAGCCCTCGCTAAATAGGACATTAATTTGGTCAGGGCTAAGGATTTCTGCTCTGCCGAAACGATTTATTTTCATAGGGTCTAGCCTACATTGTCTAACCGCAATAACACAATGTAAGTGACCGAAAAGCTTAATATGTCGTGAGGGATGACACCCGGTTAACCCAGACTTATCAATCAGCCCGACAGCACGAACGCTACAACCCTCATTATTCCGTTGGCTGATTAAACTTGCTTATGTTTGCAGCGCGATTACCACTTGCAGGTATGATCCGCACGCCATAGATTTGCTCATGTTGCGGCTTGCTCAACTGTCTATACTGCTTCTATACCCCTGGTTGATCCATCGTTGCTATCAAAACCGATATCAATTTTCTCTCCACCAGCGTCTACACGGCAGTCTAGAAGGAAACCAACTGTAAATAAAATTTAGCTCTCTTGTGGTGCGGGGGACATTTCATGCTATTGTCTGACTGATTTTATAGGAAATTTCATATAAGATGGAAGATGATGAGGATATTATAGAAATTCCTTTACGACCTCTTGTTTGGATGGGAGACTCTCTCAAAAATATCCGCTCATTTCCTCAAGAGGTGCGTGCATCAGTAGGCTATGCACTGCAATTGGTGCAAGCAGGGGAAACACCAATGGATGCCAAGCCTTTTAAGGGGGTTGGGAGTGGGGTGTATGAAATCGTCAAACGCTACGATACCGATACTTACAGGGCCGTCTATGCGGTAAAGATTGCAGAGAGAATTTATGTCCTGCACGCTTTTCAAAAGAAATCAAAGCAGGGAATTAAAACCCCACAGGCTGATGTTTCACTAATTAAACAACGCTATAAGGACGCGGTAGCCAGGGAGAAACAACAATGACTCAGGAACCGATTTTTGAAGAAAGCAGTGGCAACGTATTCGCTGACCTCGGTTTAGAGAATGCAGATGAACTTTTTACTAGGGGAAAGATAGGGATTCAGGTACTCCGCCTTTTGAAACAACGCAACCTGAAACAGCGTGAAATTAGCGAACTTCTTGGCATTCCGCAGCCGGAAGTATCTCATTTGATGAAAGGAGAGTTTCAACGATTCAGCGAGGGCAAACTCCTCATTTTCCTCAAGCGACTCGATACGGAAATCACCTTACATCTTCGCCCTCGTCACGCGCAGGGCGAATCTACTGAAACTGTGATATCGCTATAGGGAAGGATGGAAGCCTGAAAATTTCTTAATTCTTACGGTACATAAAATGGCACTTTCCAATATCAACATCATTATCCAGTACTGGAGAACAGGACTATTTAAAATTTAATTTCTCAAGCTCTAACGGATGATATCTTTTTTAGTTTGTAGCTAAAGTCTTGTAGTTTTTCCTTGTTTCCTCCTTTCAATCTCAACTATAGGTAGAAATAAGGTATTTTCTATTTCCTGTCGAACTTCTGGGCTAACACAACAATCACTATTTAGACATTCTATTAACAAAACATTAGCATCATAATACTGTCGTAATAGCTCCCAATGCTTGTCACTCAATCGCAAAATTTTACTAGAATTAGGGTCATGATTAAGGGCATAAGATAAAGTTTTTAAACCTGATTTATAATAACAATTCTCCTGAAAGTTATATTTTTCATTAATTAACATCATAAATCTAGAGATTTCTTGTTTATCTTTATCTCCTTCTATAAGCCTATTTACAGAGTCTCTTACCAAAAGTAATAAACGAGCCGCATCAGATAACATTCCAACCGCCAATAAAATAACTTCTCGCCAGCGTTTCTCAGTAATATGATTGGCAAGATTTTTTAAAGAAATTTCTAGGCTTTCTGGATTAGAAGTAGTAATAATTTTTCTAGCTGTAAAGTACTCATGAAAAGTTAGATGAGAAAAAGAATAAATACCTTTTGCTCGCTCTAATAGTAGACCATGCTGTGCTTCAATTGACTTAAGGACAGCTTCACTATCTAAATTATTTTTAGTATTGAATTCTAAATTTAGCTTGCGTATATATTCAATTATATATTGCTCAACTTCCTTCTGCTTAAAGAAATAGTCTCCTCGTTCAAATGTTTTAAAAGCAACGTAACTTAGTAAATCTTCCTTACGAGATGGAGATAAATTTTGATAAATTTGAACACGCTCAATACTACGTTGAGCATCCCATTTTTTTAACAAAATATATATTCCTTCTTTATAAAGTTCTGAACGATTTGAAGGAAAGTCAGTTGAGTCTTCAAAAACCAAGCATAGTAGAGTTAGTAATAATGGACTGCTAGCAAGTTCTTTAATTTTATTGAATGTTTTTAGCTTGTCTATAAATTTCTTTTTTTTGGAAGGGTTTCTTCTTTCAAACCACTTATAAGCAAAAGTTTTAATTTGCCGATCATTAAAATCAGCAATTTCTACGTCTGTAAATCCTTGAAATGTATATAGTTGCGCTGCAATACGACAAGTAATAATAAATTGATTTATATAAAACTTATCTGGATTTTTATTTGTTAAAAATTGTAATCCCTGATCTACATCTTCTAATATATTTGGATAATCTAAGTGAAAATATTGCCAATCTTCTTTTTCGTTATCCTCCTGTTTTTTTCTACGTTTTTTTTCTTCTTCCAGTAGATCAATTGTTTTTAAATTTTCTTGAACAGCTATTTTTCTTAATTCTGTTTCTAGGTTTTCACGTTCTTTATTATGTTTTTGTTTTAGTTTATCCAATCTGTTTTTTCTGCTTTTAAGATAAGAAGCCTGATCTGATTTGAATTGCTTAGAATAATAAAACTGATTATTAAAATCTTCAACTTGTTTTAAAACTCGTTGACTATCTCCTTCCCTTACTTCATCTAACCCATCAAGTAAAATCAAAAATCGACCATTCTTTAACAATTCTTTGATTTGATTAGTCGTTACATCATAATAAGCAAATATTTGATTGAGGAAGGTTAGTAAATCTGGCTGATTATCGGCTTCAGCAAAATCCTTAAGAGTAATAAAAATTGGTACTCGATTTGTCATAAAATCATTACCAATACATTGAATAGCTAAATACTTCAAAAATGTTGTTTTTCCAGCCCCTGGTTTCCCTAAAACCATTAGTCTTGGATATCGTTTAACTACATCTAATCCTGGTACTCCTTTTTCCTTAACTTTACCAAGTCCTCGACGAGCAAAATCATCTGAATCAGGATCAAAATTTTCTAAAATTTCATTTATACTTAAGCGTCTATTTCTTGGTAGAGTTTCTAATATATTGACATCTGTAAAAATGTCATTTAAACCGATAGAATGAGGCATATCTAAAACTCTCATTGCTCCACAACGTTCTTGTATGTATGGGCGTATTTTATCCCGCACCTCTTGCACTAGTATGTCTATATCTTTTTCTATTACATCTATTTCTTTCTCTATATTATGAGTAGAGATAGTCTGGTTATTACGCATCTGGTAGCGTTTTAATGCTGCACGAAAATTGCTTTTATTAACTTTCTCATCAAATACTTCTGAAAGAAGTTTCCATAATCTCGCACCTTCATTCTTAATGTGCTGTTCATCGTAGCCATCAATTTGTTTATATTTCTTACCTTCTAAAGATTCCTGTAGAATTTTTTTCTGTAAATCTGTTAAATATTTTCCTGACTTATTAAATAACGCGTTATCAGCATCTTCTAAGACTTTTTTTGAGTCCATAGTCAACTAACTAAGAACTAAGTAATCTAATTTTTCGTAATTATAACTTACTTTTTCGTACTCTTCGCTGACTTTAGGCTTACCACAAGGTGTTGAAGCAATTGGCAGAATAATGACATACAAAAAAACGCTCATAATTTAATCCCATACGAGCGGTATCGAAAACATTTAAAATTACAAGGTGACAATTATGTCTGTTCATCGCACACCTCGGTACTCCAATGATAAGCCAGCTTCTGCTAAAACATCCATGTTGAAAAGGGCAGGCAAGTTTGGCGCTTCTGGGGAACAGCAGTTTATGGAACTGCTACAGCATCTAGTTACTGCTGCCAGTAAAGAAGGTAGTAATAATGTTGCGCTCGTAGTTATTGCAGCAATGTTCTTTGGGTTCCTGGTACTCGCACTAAGACCAGTCCAACCTCCCGTTAACCCTCAGCAGATTAATTCAACCATTAAAATCACCACTAAGCAACAACAGACCCAATCTCAAAATTTCAATCTACCTGAAACACAACAGATGATTGAAGAGGATCGACCTTTAGGGTCGTAATCAATATTCAGGGAGGCGGTTCCCTGACTTAAGTTAACTGTATTTTTGGGTAGATATAGCATCTCGCTAACACCGGGGGCAACAGCCACGAACGATCACCCGCCTACCATAATTACCTTGCCATAAGCGGACGTGTTATCGAGTCCACGGGATGATATTCCGTCATTTTGTAGCGTGTGAATCGCTAGCAAGCTTAACAATGTTCTAGTTGCACGGGTGGTCGCGCATAAATTTACGCATCAAAATAAATCGGCTTACCGTTGAAATGATTGTAAATATCCTCTGGATTAAACCAGCTTGGCAGTGTGCGCTCTGCCTCTAGATATTCCTCCCCATTATCATCAAGTAAGCCACGAACAATCTTGACTCTGGACAATGGGGTTTTACCATTAGCTGAGAATTTTTGAATGAGGATTGTACCCGCCTCCCTCATTGCTTGCGTCCCTTCTGGATAGCTGGAATTTGTGTCATTGTGGGTAATACCAGTCACATAAACTTTTGCTTTCCTAGTATCTGTCAGATGCAGTTTGTAAAACTTTTCTGCGGGTTCACCAATCAATGATTTCAGGTTGGTGTACTCATCGATAAGCACTTGTTCAGGCGTTATAGTTGCAGATTGCTCTAGGTCATTTTTACCCTTAATTCTTAATAGCCAATGCTCACACAGCCCATCAAGCGCAGTACCTATCTCTAACTCGGACTCAGCTATGTTTTGAGTATCAAGATATCGCCATGCTTTAGAGTTATCCCCAGTCGCGTGACGGTCAATTAAGTAGTAAATGGGAATCCCTAAGCAATGCTTTCTAACAAGGGCTATAGCCGCGCTCGTGTAAGTTTTACCTGACCCCTGACGACCGATTAACCACAGAGGGGTTAGGTTGTCGATAATCTTCCACAACCATCCATCCTCATGAGCTTTGAGCGCTTCTATCAGTTGGTTTGCCCGTTGCTGGTCAACTGATTGCTGATTGTCATTTTCTGCGATCGCTCCCTTGGTTTTACCCTCAATCTTGCCGCGTTCCTGATCCGCTTTTGCCCTGTCTCGAAGATTCTCAGAGATGGTTTTATCCATCACAGAATGATTAACAGCACGGGCTTTCATAAAATCCTCTAGCTGAATTCGAGCCTTGGCGCGTTCGTTATCCTCATCGGTTAGCCCTAATTCTTTACGAGAATGAACGTCTAGATCAGTTAATCCATCTTTCAGGCGTTCAGTATAAAGCTGGGTTGAATGCTGCTTAACTTCACGTTTGTACTTATTATGCTGCCAAGTTGCATAGTCGCCAGTCTTTTCGAGTTCGCCCAATTCATAATCCGTGCGCTTGAGGCGGGAGCAACGCACGAGCAAACAACCCACGACACCCCATAGCCCAATAACCGCAATCCCATATCCAAGCAATTGATTAGGGTTGTCTGTGGGCAAATCACGCACCCATTGAATAGCATCGCCCTTGTAGGGAATGATGCTGCCATACAATCCGTAGCGTTGCCATTCTTCAGTGAGGACAAAACGCGGTTGATTACAAAAACGCTTATCTAGTGCTACTTGACTTTGTACACCGTTTATTGACCTTGGGCAGAACTGAATCTGTGTTAAATCGTAGGGCTGGCGTGTTTGCGATGTTGCCAGCCCGATGATTGCAGCTACACCACACACACCAGCCAGAGCTAACTCGAAAACACCTTGTTTCATCCCCGCCCCTTAAAAATAATTGCAATAGAGCCAATAAATAAAGCCAACGCGACTGCAATACTTACCCAAGGGTCTGATTGCGGGTTCTGTTTTTCAATGGTTTGGATGTCTTGGCTAATCTGCGTGACTGTTTCTTTAGTTAAATTCTCAAAATATTGATGGTCTTTGACTGCTAACCAAGTTGTGATACCTGCAAACACTAAGCCACCAGCAGTTTTTATAAGATTTTGCATATTATCTACCTCTAATCCGTCAGTGTTGTAATTAACTCTCAAGCCCGTTAGCCCAGCGAGAGAGCCAACGCTGCATATAGAAAATGAGAGCGAAATTGCCAGCCAGAGATTAACGCCGCCGCCAGTTATTAAGAGATATTTAGCTATAAAGAATCCCGTAGAGTTTAGCGACCAACCGACAAAGAATCTGGTCAGTTTTTCAGTTGTATTGATAACGTCTTTGCGGTGCTGCTTGCGCGACTCTAAATGTGATATCAAGTCTTTTGGTAACGGCGTATCTGGGGCGATTTCGCTTACTACTTCTTCTTGTGACTCTTCAATGTCGTATGTCATATCTGTATCAGAGTATTTCTCGAAACCGTCAGCGCTCGGCTAAAGTTACTGACGGGTTTAGTTATTAGAAACCTATTAGAGCGTCCTTGATTTTTTGTACAATTGAGCGCCCAGCATATTGTTTTTTCGGCTTGAAATCATCACGAGCGTTATCACCCATTTCTAAGTAATAGTTACCTAGTTCTCTATCGTGTTGTAGGTCAATTGTTTGTTGTCTAATATCTGTCTGCAATTCTGCTTGCAACATCTTATATTCACCATCAACTTGCATCATGTGTTTATCCACCCAAGCCTTCAGCAATAGATGGTCTGTTGCTTGTTGATGGCGTAGCGCTTCTTTCTCTTTGGATGAAGTGAAATCAAGCTTCATCTCTTCTAGGATGTTAGCTAGATGAGTATCAGCTAAAATCGCTGACTGTACTGCTCTTTCAATCTTCTCGCAGCTAACACCTGCTTGTTTGTAGATATCGCTTAGGACTATATTTAAGTCTTCAGTCCCCTTGATAGCGGCTAGCATTTGCTCTCTCACCTGTGGGGCAAATTCACTAATCTTTGCCCCGTCATTACCCATTTGCCCTATCAGCTTCAGGGCTGATTTATCACCTGTTAGCGCTCTGACTACTAAGTTGCTGGATGCATTGAATTTAGTTTTTAATTGGCGCTCTAGGTGGCGTGATTTGGAAGTTACCAGATTCTTTAGCTTCATTGAACTTTTCACAGCGATATTCCTTCTCTGGGGTAAATATTTGGTTGCAGTGGTACTCCATTCGCCTTACATATTGCTCAATATTTGACTTTCGTTTGAGATATTGCTGATAGCTTGAATACTCTAGTATTGGCAGATACAAGCAGTTGTACAAGGGTAAAATCACAGCACCGAGCGCACCCAAACTAACAGCAATTCTTGAGAAGTAGCTCATTCTCACCCACCGAATCACCAAGCATTGAAGCAGCGTCAATTCATTACTATTGAGCCGCGTTGAGCCTTGCGAGGATTGAGAATTGGGTGCTTTTAATGTTTTGGCGGATGACTCCCATATCCGCTTTCATGTCTCCTGAGAAGTTGTTAACCTTTTGGTTTAATCTAGAAGCCCTGTTGCTTACGTGTTCTCGCAAGTCTTGGGCGTTAGTTTCAAATGATTGCTCAATGAAATCAAATTTCTGATCAACGTAGTTCTTGATTGCAGCCGTTACAGTACTGATAAATTGGCTGTAGTCGGTAAAAGTGTCGTCAACCTCGGAAGCGATACTTAATGTTTCTTGTTCGGTTAATTCAAACCCCAGCGCCGATGATTGGGCTGTTACAATTTGACGCTTATCTGAGCTTGTTACAGTGATGCTGTTAATCTCTTGGGAAGCGACCGTAAGCTGACTATTATCAAGTTCCGGGTCAGGCTGTACATCTTCTGACCCTACTAGAAACGTTTCTTCAACGGGTTCATCAACTACAGATAATTGGCTTGTCGATTTGACTTTGAGATAGTCAACGGCTTGACTCAATTGCTCTTTGGTTGGATTGTTAAGGTCATCGCACTCAACAGCGATCGCTGCCGTTGTGTAATCGTCCTTGGTGAATCCTTGATAACCCTGTTTGTACAAACGAGCGCGGACATTGTTAGTAAACTTGTCAGACATGATGATTACTCCTTAGAGGGCTAGTGTTAAAACTTCGATGGTTGCGGATTTCATGGGCTGCGGTCGTCTGTTGATTGCCCATTTAGCAGCAACAAACGCAACAAGCGCTAAATCTTTGCAGTGGTAAGTATTTTCAGCTTTAAAAGATAGTCCGGCTTTTTCAAACCAGTAGTAACGAGTGCTACGCGGTACGTCATCAAGATTGATTTTTAGATAGTCTGCAAGAATTTCTAAAAACTGTCTGCCTGAGTAGTGAGCATCTAACTCATAGAAATGTCTAAATGCTTGCCAGCGTTCCGTAAACCCCTCACCACGACCCGTAAAACTGCCGTAGCGCCGTTTTAGTCCAGCGAAACCCTCAACTATCTTTTGAGCATCAACTGCCTGTACTTCAAAACTGAAGTGTTGCTTTAAGGTTGCTACCACTCGATACCAAGTAATATCAGCAATCTGTTTGTTTAACTCACGCTCGTAAATCTGTTTCAACTGGCGATACTTAGCTATATACTCTTTCGTCGCCACATTTTCTCCTGGTTAATGCTTAAGTGTGTATAAAATTAACTGCCATTCCAGATAAGTCCAAGGTATTTGATGTATGTAATTAGCTGAATCCAGTTATTTGATATGAGCAGTTAGCTGACGACTATCAATAACCTTGGAAAATAAATCTGACAAATCACGAAGAACTTACTTTTCCGAGGCTATAACCACGTAATAACAAGGTTTGTCAGCTTTTAAGACTTACTGACACTTTCTCGTTTACCCCCGCGAATACGCCCCTTTTGAACTAGTTGACGCGCTTGTACCAAAGCCTTTGTCCGCGACGCGCGGTAGTATCTGTTACCAATGGTTAGAACAAACTCAACTGTATTGAGTTGTGATTTATCTCTGCTGTGTGCTGTTTATATAAGCTCGGAATTTCATAACAACGCCTTAGCACTTTGTCACGATTGAGCTTTAAGTCAGCGCTCTTAGACTGACGCGGTAAAGGACGGAAATAATATTGTGTGTGGTTGATACTGTCACTGCTTGTTAAATATCTGTACAGCGTTCCATTAATCCAGTAAGTTTTGCTCTGGCTCAATAGCGTGACGCATCCTATAAGCTCTTTATCAATCATCATTTTTATCTCCCGCGACACACGCGCCTGTTAAGCTTGCACCCAAGAAAACCGCGATAGATGCGATCGCACTTCCTTCAAAAATTTTGGCGTTGTAGATCCATGTGGGTTGATATTCCTCGCCTCTACTTTCCTCAATCCGGTCAAACCCATGACAAAAGATAGAACCAACAACCATAAAACTAGTAGTTACCAAGCTCACAATTGCTACTGATGACGCTCCATTAAGTATGAATGAGTTAATCTTTTCACCCCAAGTCTTCACACGGCGAATGTGCATTACTGGCTTCTGTTCTAGATATGAATGCCACTGCTCATCAGTAAAATTTGTGGGCTTGTAATCATAGGGTTCATGTTCGTCAAGTAATTCATCTACTGCTTGGATTGCGTCGCCTAGCGTGACATCTGGAGAGTATTCCAGTTGCCTGAATTGTTGAGAATCTCGGATTTCTCTGAGCCAGCGATCTATTGCTTCTAACCTTCGTAATTGATTTTGATTAAGCATTGTTCTCTCAAGAGGTAGTTCGTTGATTGCTTCTAAGTTGCGTAAATTGATATGCATGAATCCTCTGTCCTAATGCAGACACGCACAATTACCGCGACCGCAGATATAGAGCGGACGCACTACAGATATTGCTGTGAATAGTTGAATTCTGTCAAAACAGCGCTTGCAACCCTTGCAACCCTCGAAAGGAACTCGCCAAGTGCGTTTTGCGCTTGGGTCTTACTTGCGTTTGCCTTAAGTTATTGACGTATCGATAACCTTGACACTAATATAGTAAGTGAAGTTAAGCAAAGTGTCAACACTTCTCTTACAATAATTGCAAATAGCTTAGAAGTGGTATTTAATAGCTCCATAAAGCATACTTTCTATGCGTAATGGCTACAAAAAAACCACGATTAACAATTTATATGGCATCACAGGAATTATTAGACGACCTACAAGCAATTGCCGATGAGCAACAACGATCAGTTTCCAATCTTGCTAGCATCGCACTTGCGGATTGGATAGCTCAATATAAAGAACGAAAAAAAGAGAACAAATAAAATTATCGGCTCAGAGCAAACAAAAGGCGATCGCGTATAATGTTGACCCTGAAAGACCCACCTAGCGATTTTCAACTCCCGCCGCACAACGAAGCGGCATTAGAGATGCTTAGGGAGGCGAAAGACTACGAATCCGCTTTGGCTCTGGCGATTAGCGGTACTGCACTTGCTACAGGCGGCTTCATTACTCCGGTAGGCTGGGCAGCTTTTGCATTGGCTTACAAGCCATTGATAAGAATTCAAAAACTTGCACGGCTGGAAAAATTAACAGCCCTGCTTTTGGATGAGTTTAAAAGCCAGGGGATACAAGTCTTTCCAGTGCTAAAGCTAGAGGACAAGAATCCTATCGACTTGTTTGTGAGATTTGAGCGAAAAGTTCACCTGTTTATCTCGATTCGCTCAATAGGAGATAAGGAGATTGTCTACAACGAAGCTAGAGAGGTTTTGCAGATCAAGAGGAAAGACAAACATGGACTAAAAGTTTGGAGTCCTTGCCCACTGCTTGAATTGGCAGATTACGAGAAGTGGTTGAGCAAGAACAGGGACTTGTTTGCAATGTCTTCCCGTGAAGCTACAAAAACGCCCTCAGCAAAAGTTTTGGTCTTATGGCCTCCCACCAAGGCGGCTATTGATCACAATTCACACCTTTATTCTGAAGTTGGAAATATGAAAATTCTGGCTCCTAGAAGAAAAGGCACTGCATTTATTATTCAACAGGAGGAAGTAACTGAGTTTGTCAAGGCGACTTTAGCCAAGTACTTATAGGTTAAACAATGAAAACCCCGCGTCCCGGTAGGACAGCGAGGTTTTCAAACGGAATTGGGGTTATCGGGTTTGAAGGCCTAATTAATATCCCTAACAGTAATTTTATCGTACATGATTGGGTGTAAAGCCAATGTACACACTGGCTCACCAGATGTAAACAGCGTTTGAGAAATTTTATCAAATTATATTTTTGAACGTTTGTACTAAAAGATTACTTTCGGGATAGCT
>NZ_JAWJTF010000067.1:50114-55338 GCF_048836525.1 Nostoc sp. CALU 546 | reverse complement strand
GAAAGAGGGTTAGGGTGGGGTCAAAATAATGTGCAACTTCACAGAGAATTGGTATTAAAGGTTTTTTCTTTCCCCTTACCCCTTACCCTTTTCCCCAAAACCCGACAAATATTGCAACAGTTCCTCCACTTGTTCCATCACTTCGGACACATCAACTTCTGGTACTTCTGCCAGAATTTGGTCTTTGATTGTCTGCAAGTGAGCATTGATAGCGGTAAATTCATTGGCAACAGGATCTCGGAGAATCAACTCAATCACCACTTCTAAAAAACTTAGGATAGTACTATGCGTGACAAAACTCCAGCTTTCAAGATGGGCGAGGTTTAACTGTTTTAAATATTTTTACTATCTGCTTAACTGTCTTAACTGTCCACTTAAATGTCTTAACTGTCTTAACTGTCTACTTAACTGTCTTAACTGTCCACTTAAATGTCTAATTAACTGTTTTAACTATCAATTTAACTCTCTATAATGCTATTGCATTTTATTGATATAGCTGAGATGATGATTTGTAAAACTATATTCAAAGGGGTATTGAAAATGCCATCAGAAGATGTTTAAAAAGTCATTTTGTCGAGGTCAAAAATTTTAGCTCCCCCTAAATCCCCTTTAGAAAGGAGAATTTGGATTCCGGCTCACCCTTTTTTAAGCTATCCATTAGTCACATCTTTCTTTACAGAACAAGCGTTTAAAGATTGTTCTGTAGGCATCTTGAATACTGAGGTGTGAAACATACTTGACAGATTAGCTCTTAGTATTATCGCTAAAGTTAGGTTTTTATTGAGAATTGATGACGAACGAATCAGGGTTAGAAAGAACATGAGTGAATACTCTCTTAAAACAATTTGCAATTCGCAATGGGCTAACGCCCCGCTTCTCTACAAGACGCTACGCGAACGCTAACGCGGACGTCCGGGGATTTGACCCCGACCCAAAACGGGCTGCCTGTCTTGCTGGGGACTTAAACCCCTAAAGTTAGTTAAGATTTATAGTCAACTTCTCCGGGATGGAGAACAACAAGTTAAGCGAAGTTTTCATATTTAACTAATATTTTTTTAGTAATAGATACAGAGGAACTATAAATATTATGACTACGCAAAATTTATTAAACCACATATCTAAACAGAAAGTTGTTATTACAGCTACATTTACAAGTGAACCAATTAAGGATTTCCTGTCATATTGGTTTCAAGAAATAGGAATTATTTATTCAATAGAGTTTGCTCCTTACAATCAGGTATTTCAAGAACTTCTCAATCCAGCCAGCCTTCTGACTAACAATCAAAATGGAGTCAATGTAGTTTTGGTTAGGTTTGAGGATTGGGAAGGAACTAAGAATCATCTGCAATTAAGAGTTGACGATTATCTAAAAGAACAAATTTTTGGCGATCGCTTACGCCACACCTTACCAAATCACTTAGAAATAGCTCACCTTAACCAGTACGAAACCGAGTATCTATACCAAGAAATTTTTGGCGATCGCGTCTATTTAAAGCACGGAATTGTCTTTAATGAAGACGACTGTATAATCGATGTCGGAGCAAATATTGGTCTATTCACCTTATTTGCCCAACAAAAATCCCCAAAAGGGACTATTTATGCTTTTGAACCTGCACCTCATGCCTTTGACAAGCTACAGACTAATGCAAAGCTCTACTGTCAAAATACTCATCTTTTCAACTGCGGCTTAGGTGGTGAATCCAAAGAAGAAACCTTCACTTTCTATCCTCGCTCCTCGGTTTTCTCAAGTTTTGCGGCTGATACCGAGCAAGATGAAAAAGCTATTCGCTCAGTCATTATTAATATGCTGCGACGCGATGATTCTCTGGATGAAGAGTCGTTAGAACGTTTAGCTGATGATTTTCTCAAGGATAGACTAGAGCGAGAAACTTATCAGGCTCAACTGCGAACTCTTTCAGAAATTATCGAAGAATACAAGATTGAAAAAATTGATTTACTGAAACTAGATGCCGAAAAAAGTGAGTTAGCAATTCTCCAAGGAATTAAAGACAATCACTGGCCATTGATTAAACAAATAGTCATAGAGGTGCATGACCAAGAAGGCAGTACGATTAAACAGGTCATGCGCTTGCTTGAAGACAAAGGCTTTCAATTTGTTGTCGATGAAGAGTCTCTGCTGCACGGTTCAGGACTCTATAACATCTACGCAACTCGCCTTAATCACAACCACAGCCCAGTATCGCAGAAATTTGGAAAAAACATAGCCCAATTAGAGCAAACCATCAGGGATTTTGGCAGTGCTTTGAAAACTGCAACAATGCGATCGCAAAATCCCTACTTAGTCTGTATCTGTCCTCCTTCTCCAACTACTGATACAGCAAATAACACTTTATATGAGAGAATGCAAGAATTGTTAGCAGCTGATCTCAATAGTGTCAGTGGTGTGTATCTGATAAAAAGTCAAGAATTAATCAATACTTACCCAGTAGAGGAGTATTACGATCGCTACGGTGATGAGCTAGGGCACATTCCCTACACGCCAGCCTTTTTCTGTGCCTTGGGGACAATGCTGGCGCGGAAAATCTTTGCCTTGCAGAGCTATCCCTACAAGGTAATTGCCCTGGACTGTGACTATACCTTGTGGAGTGGTATTTGTGGTGAGGATGGAGTTGGGGGAGTGAAAATCGATCCACAATTTCGATCGCTACAAGAATTTATCATCGGACAGCAAGCCGCCGGAAAATTGATTTGTTTGTGTAGCAAGAATCAAGAAGAGGATGTATTTGCAGTCTTTGACCAACATCCAGATATGTTGCTTAAGCGGCATCATCTCGTCAATTGGCGCATCAACTGGCGATCGAAATCGGAGAATCTGAAGTCTTTAGCAACCGAACTGCAACTGAGTTTAGATAGCTTCATTTTCATTGATGACAATCCCGTTGAGTGTGCTGAAGTTAGAGCCAACTGTCCAGAAGTTTTGACCCTGCAACTTCCCCAAGAGGGCGCTAACATCCCCCAATATTTAGATCATATTTGGGCTTTCGACCAACTTCAAAGCACCCAAGAAGACCAACAAAGAACCAATCTCTATCAACAGAATGTCCAGCGCCAGCGTTTGCAACAGGATTCTCTCTCCTTTAGCGATTTCCTAGCCCAACTGAATTTAGAAATTGAGATTTCGCCAATGCAAAACGAGCAACTTTCGCGGGTTGCTCAACTTACCCAACGCACCAATCAGTTTAACCTCACAACAATCCGCCGATCTGAGTCTGAAATTCAACAACTCTGCAATTTAGGAAGATTCGAGTGTCGAGTGGTCGAAGTAAAAGACCGCTTTGGAGATTATGGTTTAGTCGGTCTGCTATTGTTTGAAGCTCAAGAAAATGCACTAGTTGTAGATACATTTTTGCTTAGTTGTCGGGTACTTGGTCGAGGTGTAGAACATAAAATGCTGTCCTACTTGGGAACTCTTGCTCAAGAAAGAGGATTGGGACGAGTCGAGCTTTTCTATACACCTACGAAGAAGAATCAACCAGCTAGGAATTTCTTAACTAGTGTTGGTAGGCAATTTCAGCAGGAGAAAGATGGTGGTTGGTTATTCGAGTTTCCATCTCAAACCGCATCCGAAAGCAACTTATTACATATAGCCGATATAGATACCGTAGTTAAAGAGTCTAATGGAAGTCTAAGAGAAACAGCCTCGTCCGAATCCAATAGAGTACATATATCCGATATAGATATCGTAGTTAAAGAAGCTGTAAAAGTAACCTCGTCCGAATCCAACAAAGTACTTGTATCTGACGGATTTACCGTAGATACAAATCCCGATCAAGAACCAAAATCTGATAGCTCGGTAAAAAGAGCCTCCTTTGCAGACTTCTTTGAACGCATCGCTCAAACTCTATATAGTCCCGAACTCATTCTCAAAGAGATTGCATCCCGACAACAGCGCCAACGTCCTCAGTTAGATATAGAATTTGTTGCTCCTCGGACTCCTATCGAGAAGGCGATCGCACATTTATTTGCAGAAGCCCTCAAACTTGACAGAGTGGGTATTGATGATAACTTCTTTGAACTAGGTGGCGATTCGATTCGGGGTGCGATTCTGATTAATAAACTGCAAGCACAATTAAACGAGATTATTCATTTTGTTGTTTTATTTGATACTAAAACTACTGCTGGACTAGCAGCTTACATAGAAGAAAACTATCCACAAGCAGCAGCCAAACTGCTTGGTAAAGAAATAACTGCAATTATTGACTTACCACAAGAGCGAATCGATGAAGCTAAAGTTTTGCAAATGCGATCGCTCATTCCTCCCCTGACTCCCCCAATAGATGACGACGCAATCAAAAACCCGCCAGCTATCTTTATCCTCTCGCCTCATCGCAGTGGTTCTACCTTACTCCGCGTCATTTTGGGGGGAAATCCGCAGTTGTTCGCGCCTCCAGAATTGGAATTGCTGACGTTTAATACACTTCAAGAACGAAAAGCAGCATTTTCTGGACGTTACAGCTTTTGGATGGAAGGGACGATTAGGACAATCATGCAAATTCGGGGGTGCAGTCCAGAAGAAGCGATCGCACTTATGGAAGAATTAGAAGCGAAAAATCTCACCACCAAGCAGTTTTACCAACTTATACAGCGATCGCTGGGCGATAAAATCTTGGTAGATAAGACCCCCTCCTACTCTATAGATTTAGAAACTCTTAAACGGGCGGAAATCAACTTCCAAAACCCACTCTACATCCATCTTGTGCGTCATCCTTATGCAACGATGCGCTCTTATGAAGAAGCCAGAGTAGAACAAACCTTTCCCTATCAACATCCCTTCAATCGGCGAGAACTCGCTGAACTTGTTTGGCTAATTAGCCATCAAAATATTCTCGAATTTTTGCAACAAGTTCCTCAAGAACGCCAGTATCAAGTCAAATTTGAAGACATAGTTAGCCAACCACAGACTAGTGTTGAGGGATTGTGCCAATTTTTAGGGCTAGAATTCCATCCTGATATGCTGCAACCTTACAAAGAGAAAAAGCAGCGGATGACCGATGGGATCTATGCCCAATCTAGAATGGTGGGGGATGTGAAATTTCATGAACATCAGAGCATTAATCCCAGCATCGCAGATAGTTGGAAGCAGTACTACAGCACTGACTTTTTAGGTGATGTGACTTGGCGGTTAGCAGAGTCTTTGGGATATCAAAGACAGGGAATAGGGAATAGGGAACAGGGAATAGGGAATAGGGAACAGGGAATAGGG